>NZ_VWWM01000029.1:0-104292 GCF_011752945.1 Paraburkholderia sp. Cy-641 | reverse complement strand
TCGGCCAGTTCGCCGGCAACTCGACCGTGGTGTTCTTTCTCACGTGGTTTCCGACCTATCTGGTCACCGAGCGTCATATGGCGTGGCTCAAGATCGGCTTCTTCGCGATCCTGCCGTTCCTCGGCGCATCGGCCGGCGTGCTGTTCGGCGGCTGGGTGTCCGATCTGCTGCTGCGCCGTACCGGCAACGTGAACCTCTCGCGCAAGCTGCCGATCATCACCGGCCTGCTGCTGTCGGCGTGCATCGTGGCCGCGCTCTATGTGCAGAGCGATACCGCAGTGATCGCGGTGCTGTCGCTCGCGTTTTTCGGTCAGGGCATGGGCGGGCTCGGCTGGTCGATCATTCCCGATATCGCACCGAAGCGCCTGATGGGACTCACCGGCGGTATTTTCAATTTCACTGCGAACATCGCCGGCATCGTCACACCGATCGTGATCGGTGCGATCGTCTCACTGACGGGGTCGTTCTACTGGGGGCTGATGTTTATCGGCGCGGTGGCGATACTGGGCGCAGCGTCGTACATTTTCATTCTCGGCGATATCAAGCGGATCGAATTGCCAGACGATACGGCGCCGCTGAAGCGGGCGGCATGAGCGCGTCATAGTAGTCACGATCGGTGACGACAACCGCGTGCGGTGATTGCATCGACATGGCAATCACCGCACGCGGTGTTCGTGCTCACGACTCGAACTGATAGTGCGGGTTCATCTCATAGGCGCCTGCCGCTACGCGAGATTCGAAGGCGCGGCCTTCAACACGTCGACATGCTTCGGAATCAGGCGGAGTTCGAGGAACGTATCGGCAATCTGCTGCTGCTCGCCGAGAATCGCGCGGGTAATCGGCTGCGTGCCGAACTGCTGGCGCTGCACGGCCGCGTCCACGACCGGTTTCGGCAGACCCCAGAGTTGCGCCAGTTCGCTCGCGAGTGAGTCGCGGTTCTGCTGGCCCCATTGGTCGATCTTGTCCAGTTCCTCGATCACGATGCGGATCACGTCGGGATTGTTTGCGGCGTAGCTCTGCGACGAAAAGTAATACGAGCGATTGCCGACCACGCCGTTCGCATCGGCAATCACGCGCGCGCCGAGCGATTTTTCCGCGGCCGCGAAGAACGGGTCCCAGATTACCCATGCGTCGATCGAGGCGCGCTCGAATGCGGCTCGCGCATCGGCGGGCGCGAGAAACACGGGCTTCACGTCGGCGTATTGCAGGCCATGCTGACGCAGCAACTGCACGAGAAAGTAGTGGACGTTGCTGCCCTTGTTGAGCGCGATCCGTTTACCCTTGAGGTCCGCGACCGAGCGGATCGTCGATTGCGGCGGCACGAGCACCGCTTCGGATTGCGGACGCTTGACCGTCGCGGCGACGTACACCAGCGGCGCGCCGGCGGCCTGCGCGAAGATCGGCGGTGCTTCGCCGACGTCGCCGAAATCGATCGAGCCGACGTTCAGTGCTTCCAGTTGCACTGGGCCCGCCGCGAACTCGGTCCAGCTGACCGAGACGTTGAGCGGCGCGAGCCGTTTTTCGAGCGTGCCGCGCCCCTTGAGCAGAGTCAGATAACCCTTCTGATTGCCGATGTGCAAGGTGCGCGAGGTTCCCGAGGGTCCTTGTGCGAAAGCGGGTGGCGCGCTGGCGGACGATGCGGCGAGCGCCGCGGCGCCGAGCGACAGTTTCAGGAAGGCGCGACGATCGCGGGTCGTTCGTTGAGTGGACATGATGGCGAGCGGTAGAAGAAAGAGGGTGGTCAGTGCTGCGGCGCGCCGTCCCATGCCGGCAGTGTCGCGCCGCGATAGACGCTCAGAATCTCCGAGGCGACATTGGCCTGCTGATAGCTGTCCACGATAACCTTCACCCAAGGTGCGCTCGAATCTTTGGCATTGACCGCGATGAAGTTTCGATACGGATTGCCAGGCACTTTTTCCTGCGCGATGCGTTGCTGCGGAATCTGGATGCCGGCCTCGATCGCCCAGTCGGTATTGACGACGGCTGCGTCGAGATCGCCAATCGCCCGGCCCACGATGCCCGCGTCGAGTTCCTTGATCCGGATGTGCTTCGGGTTGTCCGCGATGTCGCGCGCGGTCGGCAGCAGACCGACATCGGGCCGTAGCCTGATGAGCCCGTTCGCCTGCAGAAGCAGCAGCGCGCGGCCTTCGTTGCTCGGATCGTTCGGCACGCCGATCGTCGCGTTCTGCGGCAGCGCCGCGACCGATTTCACCTTGACCGAATAGAGGCCGATGGGCTGCACATAGGTGAAGCCGACCGGCACGATATCGTAGTGGCGCGCGGCGATCTGCGCATCGAGATACGGCTTGTGCTGGAAGGAGTTCGCGTCGAGGTCGTGCTGCGCGAGCGCTTCGTTCGGCTGCGTATAGTCGGAGAACGTCGTGACCTTCACGGTGATGCCCTGTCTGGCCGCATTGGCCGCGACCGCGCGCCATACGTCCTCGTCTTCGCCGGACATGATGCCGACGCGCACGGTCTGTCCGGCCGCGCGTGCCGGTTGCGCGCCGACGATGCCGCAGACGAGAAGAACCGCGAGCAACGGAGAGAGAAAGGCGGTCTTGAGCAGGTTCGTTGTTCTCATGATCTTGCTGTTATCGAATGAAGGGAAATGAAGGTCATCAGATCGTAGAGAGGCGCCCGTGGCCGCGCAAATAATATCGAGCGCTATCGTTATCGCGGATAAGCGCAAGGCCGCGGGATGGAGCAGGGCGGTTCGCGGGACGGCCGCGCACGCGTTGCGCGCATTCCGGCGGCACGGCTTATGCTGGGTTGATGGGGCCGGTCGGCGTGGCGACCGGCAGGAGGCTGCGATGAGCGATTTCACCGAGGCGCGCGAGCGCATGGTCGAGCGGCAGATCGTGCGCCGGGGCGTGCGCGCCCCCCACGTGCTGGCGGCGATGCGCAGCGTGCCGCGCGATGCGTTCGTGCTGCCGGGCTGGAGAGAATTCGCCTATGACGATTCGCCGTTGCCGATCGGCGGCGGGCAGTCGATCTCGCAGCCGTTTATCGTCGCGAGGATGCTCGAAGCGGCGGCGCTGCATCCGGGCGACCGCGTGCTCGATATCGGCACCGGCTCCGGCTATGCCGCCGCGATTGCCGCGCGGATCGTGGCGAGCGTCGATTCGATCGAACGCGACGCCGAACTGGTCGAGGCCGCTCGCGAACGCCTGGAGCGGCTCGGTTACGCGAACGTGGCGGTGCATCTCGGCGATGGCACCGCCGGCTTCGCGGCACATGCGCCTTATGACGCGATCGTCGCGGCCGCGAGCGGCCCGCACGTGCCGAAGGCGTTGCTCGCGCAGCTTGCGTGCGGTGGCCGCCTCGTGATGCCGATCGGGCGCGAGGCAGGGCGCCAGCGGCTCGTGAAGATCGTGCGCCGCAGCGAGCAGGAATACGAGGAAACTTCGTTCGACGAAGTGAGGTTCGTGCCGCTCGTCGGCGACGACGGCTGGCCCGAGCGGGGAGGGTTGACGGGGCGGCCGGAGTGGTGAGAAGGGAAGCCGCCGCGCCGGCGTCAGGCCGACGCGTTCGCGGGTCCCTTTAGAACGCGATTGAAAATGGTTGCCGGATGGCGGGCCGGATCGGCCACAATGTAAGTAATGAGGCAGCAGCGGATATCTGGCGCCTCGCTTCGATCCAATGGAAATAGAGTGACGACATGATAATGAGCCGGATCAACGCCTGGCTGCTCGGGCGCTTGCCATCGCGCAGACTCTCCGTCTCGCTATCCCTGAGCGACCAGGGTCTTACCGTGAAGAACCCGCAAGGCGAGCAGCACATGGCCTGGCAGGATATTGGCGAAGTGGTCGCCACGCGGTCGGATCAATTGGTCGGGAATACTGTCTTGCTGCTGGTCGGCCTGAACGATGGCCGTACCCTGACCGTGCCTGAGGGCGATCCCGTCTGGCATGATCTGGCAATGAAGTTGCCGGCGTATCTGGCCGGCGCAAAACCCTATGAGGAATGGGCGCTGCGCTCCGCTTTTTCCGCGGGAACACCTCGCGTCGAGGTATTCCGGCGTTGATCGCAGCGCTCATATCCAGGCGGGTGTCGATCACCGTCATGCTCGCCGGGAGCATGAGCGTCTCCCGATTAACCCCTTGGCGTTCCTAGAAACCGAACACCCGCAGCGCATTGTTGCCGCGCACCGCTTCGCATTGCTCCTTCGGCAGACGCGCGGTGTTCGCAAACGCGCCGCGAATATCGTGCACCTGATGCGGCCAGTCGGTGCCGAACATCACGCGATCCGCGCCGACGACCGAGACGAGAAATTCGAGCGAGGCCGGACTGTACGTGATGCAGTCGTAGTAGATATGGCGCAGATAGTCGATCGGCTTGCGCTTCATCTGACGGCGCTGCGGAATCTCGACCTCGTTGCCCTTCTCGAAGCGGCCGGCCAGATACGGCAATGCGCCGCCCGCATGCGATGCGATGATCTTCAGGTTCGGGTACTGATCGAAGAAGCCCTCGAAGATCATGCGCGTGATCGCGAGCGTCGTGTCGAACATGAAGCCGACGGCCCAGCTCAGATCGAACTTCGTCATGTCCATCAGTTCGGCGCCCGGCGGATCTGTCGGATGCACGAGCACCGGCAGCGCGCGCCGGTCGATCTCGGCCCAGATCGGCGCGAACATCGGATCGGTGAGGCTGCGTCCCGCCACGTTCGCGAGCACCATCACGCCGCTCGCGCCGTTATCGCAGGTGCGGCGCAATTCTTCGAGCGCCGCTTGCGGATATTCCCACGGCAACGACGTGAACCAGCGGATGCGCCCGGGGTACTTCGTTTGCGCTTCGGCAAGCGTGTCGTTCGATTCGCGCGCGGCGAGGCAGCTCGTTTCCTGATCGCCCCAATAGACGTTCGGGCAGGTCAGCGAAACGACCGAGATGTCGATGCCCGATTCGTCCATCTGACGGATACGCATGTCGAAATCGAAATGACCCTTCTGCGGAATCACGACCGGCGTGTTGCCGCGAAACACTTCCTGCTGACCGTCGGGGCGGGTCTGGATGTTGTAGGCACCGCCGCGCTGCCGCAGCAGTTCGAGCCATTTGTGCGTGAAGATGTGCGTGTGAACGTCGATGACAGGCATGCAAGCTCTCCGGAAAAAGAGGGGGGCGTGAAGGCGCTCCATGCGCCTTCGGTTCGAGGCGAACGATTCGCGATACTGACGATCTATCGATGCGAATCGCCGTGCGGATAGGAGGGAAGCGGCGCGGGCGCGGCAAAATCGTTGCCGTCGTGTGCGTGACGGTTCAGCATGAACGCGCCGATCAGGCCGAGCGCGAAGAACACCGCGCAGAAATGCGCAGGCATCATGTTGTTGCCGCTCACATGCAGCAGCCATGTGAGCACGAGCGGCGACAGGCCGCCGAACAGCGCCGCGCCGATGTTGTACGAGATCGCGAGTCCGGTCGAGCGGACTTCGGTCGGAAAGAGGCCGGCGAGCGCGGTTGGAATCGGCGCGTTCGAGGCACCGATCAGCAAGGCGAAGCTCAGTTCGACCGTGAGAATCGACGCCATCGACGGCGCGTTGACGATCCAGTAGTAGGCGGGATACAGCACGACGAGAAACAGCACGAGCGAGACGCGGATCATGCGCGCGCCGCCGATGCGGTCGGCGAGATGGCCGAACACCGGAATCATCACGACGCGCAGCAGCACGCTCGCGAGCAGCACGGTGAACGGCAGCGTCACCGGCATATGCAGATTCTGCACCGCGTAAATCGGCAGATACGTGATGATGACGTACGACATGACGTTGAGCGCGGCGCTCAATGCGAGCGCGACGAACAGCTCGCGCGGATAGTGCGTCAGCACGCGCGAGAACGGCACCTTCGCGCGCTGGCCGAGCTTCTCGAACGCTTCCGTTTCGGGCAGATTGCGGCGGATATAGAAACCGACCGGACCGATCAGCAGACCGAGTAGAAACGGCAGGCGCCACGCCCACGATTCGAGCGCCTCATGCGTGAACAGATGCGTGAGCGCGCTGCCCATCGCGACCGCGAGCAGCGCACCGAGCGCCTGCGCGAACATCTGCCAACTGCCATAGAGATTGCGGCGCGTCGGCGGCGCGTACTCGATCAGCATCGCGGTGGCGGTGCCGAATTCGCCGCCGGCCGACACGCCTTGCAGCAGACGCGCGCACAGCACGATCGCCGGCGCGATCAGGCCGATCTGCTGGAAGCCCGGCGTGAGGGCGATCATTGCGGCGGAGAGAGTCATCAGGGCGATCACGAGCGTCAGGCCGGCCTTGCGTCCTTTGCGGTCGGCATACATGCCGAGCAGAATCCCGCCGAGCGGACGCACGACGAAGCCCGCGCCGAACGTCGCGGTCGTGAGCATCAAGGCGGCGTATTCGCTGTCGCTCGGAAAGAACTGTTTGGCGATGATGATCGACAGAAAGCCGAACACCACGAAGTCGTACCACTCGAGCACGTTGCCGAGCGTCGATGCCACGGCGCCTAGCCAGCGCCTGCGTGAATCGGTTGCTGTCGTTGTCACGACTGTCTCCTGCGAGGGCTCGCCTGTCGTTTTATCCGGTCGCACCCGTCGCTTCGGCGCGCCGCCGCGCTATTGCATGGCCGTGCCGGTCTGCCGGCGGCGGTGCAATGCGTAGGCAAGCAATGTAGGGTACTGTCGGCATGAAAACAATCGAACAAAATCAATGCTTGCATAAAGTAACTTTATGATTGTGCTTTTGCTGGATTGTCTCGATGGCCTTGTCCTCACGACCCCTGCCTTCATGATCTTGCCCTTATGACCTTGCTCTCATGACTCCCACGATCAAGCAACTGCGCGCGTTCGCACTCGTGTGCCGGTTCGGCGTGCTCACGCGCGCGGCCGACGAGCTGTTCATCACGCAGCCGGCGGTGAGCGTGCTGATTCGCCAGATGGAAGAAGCGCTCGGCCTGCGCCTGTTCGATCGCACGTCGCGTGCGTTGCGGCCGACGGCGGCCGCGCACGAAATTCTGCCGGCCGTCGAGCGCATGCTGCGCGATCTCGAAACGATCCAGTCGAGCGCCAAAGAACTGACGGGGCGCGAGCGCGGCCAGTTGCGTTTCGCGGCCACGCCGTCGATCGCGGCGGCGATCGTGCCGAAGCTGCTGGCGGAATATCGCGCGCTCTATCCGAACATCGAGGTGTCGGTCGACGACGCCGCGCCCGATCGGCTGACCGCCTCGACGCTGACCGGCGACGTCGAATTCGGCATCGGCACGATCAGCGACCGGCTCGACGGCATCACGCTGCAATGCCTCGCGCGCGACCGGCTGTGCGCGATCTGCCGCAAGGATTCGGCGCTCGCGAAAAAGCGCCGCGTAAGCTGGAAGGATGCGTTGCAGTACCCATGGATCGGCATCCGTTCGACGAGCGGCATCCGCACGCTGATCGACGAAACGCTGTTTGCGCTCGGCACGCGCAAGCCGGTCGAATACGAGGTGTCGTATATGACGACCGGGCTTTCGATGGTGCAGGCGGGTCTCGGTATCGCGATCTTTCCGGGCATTCTGCTCGGCGCCTTTCCGCACCGCGATCTCGTCGCGCGCAAGCTCGAAGCGCCCGCCGTCACGCGCGACGTGAACCTGATCCGGCGTGCCGGGCATTCGCTCTCGCCGGCCGCCGAGTCGTTTATCGAGCTTTGGTACAAGCGCATCGGCAAGCCGGCCGAGGTGTAGCCGGGGCCTGGTTTTTTTGCGTGGGGCATGAAATACTGTATGAATATACAGTATGATGGAAAGACCGGCCGCGAGTGCAGGCGGCGCGCGCAGCGCACGAACGGACACGTGAAAACTCGCGCGGAAACCAGCGAAGGAACGAGGCAAGATGCCTGAACAACTGTGGCTGCCCGGACTCGAGGCGCCGCCCACGCCAACCGACGGACTTTTTTTCGCCGTCTTTCCCGACACCCATACGGCGGCCGGCATCGCGAAGTTCGCGCGGCAGCTCTGCGACGAGGCGCGCGCGCGCAGCAAGCCGCTCGCGGCGGGCCGCCTGCATGTCACGCTGCGCCATCTGGGGAATTTCGCGGGCGGCTTGCCGCCGGAATACGTCGACGCGGCGAAGCGGGCGGCTGGCGCGGTCAGCATGGCGCCGTTCGCGGCCGAGTTCGACGCGCTCGAGAGCTTCGCGAAGAAGCCGCGGCCAGGCCCGGCGGTGCTGGTCGGCGAGGATGGCGTACAGGGGCTGCATAGGCTGCACGAGGTGCTCGGCGGGGCCTTGCGAACCGCCGGTTTCGGGCCCAGTTTCGGGTCCGATACACACTTCGAGCCGCACGTGACGCTCGCCTATGGGATACCTTGGGCCGAGCGTCGCCCGGTCGAGCCGGCCAGCTGGAACGTGCGGGAATTTGCGCTGATCCACAGTCTGCTGGGGCGTACGCGGCACATCGTCCTCGCGCGCTGGCCGTTGACGGGAGAGCCTTGATGGAGAGTGAGCGGTTGGTCGGCGGCGGGGCTTCACCCGGGTTTCGCTCCTGGGGGCGGCAAATTCGCGCAATCCAGAAAAGCCACGAAGGCTACGAAGGCCACGGATCGGCGGTGGTTTTATGCCGGCGAGGCAGTCTGAACGCCCGTGCGCTCCCTGATAGAATGCACGGGCCGCAACGTAGTGGATTGCAGATGAAATTGCTTGATGCGCTTGTCGAACAGCGTATTGCCGCCGCCGCGCGCGGCGAGTTCGACGATTTGCCGGGTGCGGGGGCGCCGCTGCCTCTCGACGACGATGCACTGGTGCCGCAAGAGGTGCGCGTCGCCAACCGGATTCTGAAAAACGCGGGCTTCGTGCCGCCCGCTGTCGAACAGTTGCGTGCGTTGCGCGACCTGCAAATGGAGCTCAATGCCGTGAGCGATCCGGCAACCCGTTGCCGTCTTCAGGCGCGCATGCTCGCGCTCGATATGGCGCTCGAATCGCTGCGCGGCGGTCCGCTCGTTCTGCCGCGCGAATATTGCCGCCGGATCGCCGAACGTCTGTCGGAGCGTGCCGGCAATCCCGATCAAACCGGCGCGGGTTCACGGTGAGCGAGCCCTTCGTTCAAGCCGCTGCAGCGGATGCGTCGGGGCCGGCCGAGGGCTATAGCGGGTCCGGTTGCGCGGGTGCCGGGAGCGGCAGTGAGAGCGCGAACGCTGCCGACGTCGCTGCGCCATCTTCGTCGGCTGTGGGTGCCGAATCCGCTCGTGCTGACGTAGCCGGTACTGCCGTGGCGTCCGTGACCGACGGCATCGCGGCCGCTTCCGCTACTGCCGTCGTCCCACCCGAGTCTCCCGAAATCCCCGTCGTTTCCGAACGCGACCTGCGTTTCATGGCACTGGCCCAGGCCGCCGCCGAAGAAGCGCGCGCGGCGGGTGAAGTGCCGGTCGGCGCGGTCATCGTGCGTGGCGACGAAGTGATCGCCACGGGCTTCAACCATCCGATCTGCGCGCACGATCCTTCCGCGCATGCGGAAATGGTCGCGTTGCGCGCCGCTGCGCAGGCGCTCGAAAACTATCGCCTGCCGGGCTGCGAACTCTACGTGACGCTCGAACCTTGCCTGATGTGCGCCGGCGCGATCATGCACGCGCGCATCGCGCGGGTCGTGTTCGGCGCGCGCGATCCGAAAACCGGCGCGTGCGGCAGTGTCGTCGATGCGTTCGCGAATCCGCAACTGAACCACCACACGAGCGTGAGCGGCGGTGTGCTCGAAACCGAATGCGGCGAGGCGCTGAGTTCGTTTTTCGCGGAGCGGCGTCGCGCGAGCCGGGCGGCCCGCGCGGCGGCGCGAGGCGAGGTCGTTGGCATGGGCGAAGAGACGGGAAAAGCCACGACAGGAAGCGGGGAACAGGCAGCGGAAAAATCCACGGAAAAGACGGCTGACGCCAGCACGCAGGTTCCGGCCAATAGTGCAGCGACCACCAGCCTCGACACCGCGACCGACACCGACCGCCCCAGTAGCGAATCGCCCCTAACTCCGCCGCTCTAAAACGACAACCCGCAACGGGCCTTGCCATGATCGCTCATCGCACCATCGAACTGATTGCGCCGTCCGGGTATCCGCATGATCCGGAAGGCTTGCATCGCGCGTTGCATCGCTTGCGCGCGCAGGGGCATCGGGTCGAGGGCGAAGCGGCGGCGATGCGCCGTTATCAGCGTTTTGCCGGCACCGACGGCGAGCGCGCGGCCGATCTGAACCGGCTCGCCGATCCGTCGCGCGCATTGCCCGACGTCGTGCTCGCCGTGCGCGGCGGCTACGGCGCGGTGCGCATCCTGCATGGCCTCGACTATGAAGGGCTGCGGCGGCGGCTCGTCGATCAGCCGGTCGCGCTGGTCGGCCATAGCGACTTCACCGCGATCCAGCTTGCGCTGCTCGCGCGCGCCGGCGTGAAGACCTTCGGCGGCCCGATGCTGATGAGCGATTTCGGCGCGGAAGAGCTGAGCGAATTCACGATGCGGCATTTCTGGTCGGCGTTGACGAAGCCGTCCATGACCGTGACGGGCAACTCGCCGCAAGCGCAGGCGGTCGACGTGTCGGGCATGCTGTGGGGCGGCAATCTGGCGGTGCTGGCGTCGCTGGTCGGCACGCCGTACATGCCGCCGGTGCAGGGCGGCATCCTGTTTCTCGAGGACGTCAACGAGCAGCCGTTCCGCATCGAGCGGATGATCTATCAACTGCATCTGGCCGGCATTCTCGCGCAGCAGCAGGCACTCGTGCTCGGCGATTTCTCGGGCGGCAAGACCTACGAGTACGACAACGGCTACGACTTGCACGCGATGATCGAGCAGGTGAGGGCGTTGATCGGCATTCCGGTCGTCACGGGGCTGCAGTTCGGCCATATCCGCAACATGCTGACGCTGCCGGTCGGCGCGGACGCGCATCTCGTCGCCAACGCGCACGGTTTCAGGTTGACGTTGTCGGGTTATCCCTGCCTGGCCTGAGGCCGGAGGGCTGAACGGGGCGCATAGAGCAGGACGCAGACGGGCAGGAGGAAGCAGAGACGTGAAGACGTTAAAGACGTAAGCGGGCAGCGCTGGCCCGTTTTCTTTTCAGCATAAAAACGCAACTAACCGACCGTGCCTGAGGCTCCCCACATTACGGCATCCTGAGCGTCGATCACGACCTCATCGCACCCCCGCCATCCACGGGTAAACGCTAAAACCGCGGCCTCGCACATACATTCCGTGTAACACGCACTATCTGTCCATGTGTATGGGCGCACCCGGACGTTTTCGCTACACTGGGTCAACTCGGCGAGCCGGCATGAATCCCATACCGGCCCGCGCATTGCCCGAGCCTCACATGCATTTTTCGTCCCGTTACCACGCATTCGTCAGCTCATGCCACTCGACCCGAACTACCCACGCGATCTGATCGGCTACGGCCGCCACCCGGTCCACGCGAACTGGCCGGGACGCGCGCGGGTCGCGGTGCAATTCGTGCTCAATTACGAAGAGGGCGGCGAGAACTGCGTGCTGCACGGCGACCCCGCATCCGAGCAGTTCCTCTCGGAGATCGTCGGCGCGGCGGCGTATCCGGCGCGTCATATGAGCATGGAGTCGATCTACGAATACGGCTCGCGCGCGGGCGTGTGGCGCATCCTGCGCGAATTCGAAAAGCGCGGCCTGCCGCTCACGGTGTTCGGCGTCGGCATGGCGATCGAACGGCATCCCGAGCTCGCGCGCACATTTGTCGAGCTCGGTCATGAGATCGCCTGCCACGGGTATCGCTGGATTCACTATCAGGACATGTCGCCGGAGAAGGAGGCCGAGCACATGCGCCTCGGCATGGCAGCGATCGAGCGTGTCACGGGCACGCGGCCGCTTGGCTGGTACACCGGGCGCGACAGCCCGAACACGCATCGGCTCGTCGCCGAATACGGCGGCTTCCTGTACGACTCGGATTACTACGGCGACGACCTGCCGTTCTGGATGGACGTCGAGGTGACGGGCGGCCGGCAGGTGCCGCAACTGATCGTGCCGTACACGCTCGATACCAACGACATGCGCTTTGCGACGCCGCAAGGCTTCAATACCGCCGATCATTTCTTCACCTATCTGCGCGACGCATTCGACGTGCTCTACGCAGAAGGCGACGAAGCGCCGAAGATGCTGTCGATCGGCATGCACTGCCGGCTGCTCGGGCGGCCGGGGCGGTTTCGCGCGCTGCAGCGCTTTCTCGATCACATCGAACAGCACGAGCGCGTGTGGGTCGCGCGGCGCGTCGACATCGCGCGGCACTGGCACGAACATCATCCTTACCAACCAGACAACCGCGAGGCAGCGGCATGAAGGCGATGCAATACACCCTGGACCAACTCAACAGCCTCTCTACCGACGCGTTCGTCGCGGCGCTGTCGGGCATCTTCGAGCACTCGCCGTGGGTCGCGGAAATCGCGGCGCGCGAGCGGCCGTTTGCGAGCATCGACGCGTTGCATCACCGGATGTCGAAGATCGTCGAGACGGCCGGCGAAGCCAGTCAACTCGCGCTCATCAACGCGCACCCGGAACTGGCCGGCAAGGCCGCCGTGCGCGGCGAGCTGACCGCCGAATCGACGCGCGAGCAGAGCGGCGCGGGGCTTGCACAATGCACGCAGGCGGAGTTCGACAAGCTGCATGCGTTGAATCATGCGTATCGCGAGAAATTCGGCTTCCCGTTTATTCTCGCGGTGCGTGGCTACGACCGTCACGGCATCATCGCGAACTTCGAATCGCGCGTGAACAATAGCCATGCCGACGAAATGCGCGCGAGCCTCGATCAGATCTATCGCATCGCACGTTTCCGGCTCGACGACCTGATCGACGC
Organism: Paraburkholderia sp. Cy-641; assembly: GCF_011752945.1. Lineage (NCBI taxonomy): Bacteria > Pseudomonadati > Pseudomonadota > Betaproteobacteria > Burkholderiales > Burkholderiaceae > Paraburkholderia > Paraburkholderia sp. Cy-641. The sequence continues at coordinate 91,522 of NZ_VWWM01000029.1, read as the reverse complement.
GTGACGTCATCGCGCCCGGCAGGCGGGCGTGCCCGGTCATCCGGCGCAGGCCGCGAACCGTAACGTTTTTTTCCGCACCCATACCAATCGATATCAAGGACGACAAAGATGGCACTTCCGATTCTCGATCCCAACGCACCGGAATTCACGCGCCGTTACGTGAACCTGGCGGACCCGCGTCTGGGCGCGCAGGCGCTCGCGGCCAGCGACGAATTTTTCGCGCCGAAGGACCGCATGCTGAATCCGGAGCCGGCCGTCTTCATTCCGGGCAAGTACGACGACAACGGCAAGTGGATGGACGGCTGGGAAACGCGCCGCAAGCGTACGACCGGCTACGACTGGTGCGTCGTCAAGCTCGCGCGGCCGGGCGTCATCAAGGGGCTCGACCTCGACACGAGCCACTTCACCGGCAACTTCCCGCCGGCGGCGTCGGTGGAAGCGGCGCGTGTCGTGGATGGCGCGCCGAACCAGGCGACGCAATGGACCGAGATCGTGCCGTCGACCACCTTGCAGGGCAATAGCCACCACTACCTCGAGGTTGGCGACGCGAACGCGTACACGCATCTGCGCGTGAACATCTATCCGGACGGCGGCATCGCGCGCCTGCGCGTGTACGGTCAGCAGCAGGTCGACTGGGCCGGCGCGAGCCGCACCGAGCAGTTCGATCTCGCCGCGATGGAAAACGGCGCGTATCTGGTCGGCGCGAACAACCAGCACTTCGGCGCGGCCTCGACGATCCTGATGCCGGGCCGCGGCGTCAACATGGGCGACGGCTGGGAAACGCGCCGTCGCCGCGAGCCGGGCAACGACTGGGCGATCGTCGCGCTCGCGCAGCCGGGCGTGATCCGCAAGATCGAAGTCGACACCGCGCACTTCAAGGGCAACTATCCGGATCGCTGCTCGATCCAGGCCGCGTACGTGAAGGGCGGCACCGACAGCTCGCTCGTCACGCAGGCGATGTTCTGGCCGGTGCTGCTCGGCGAACAGAAGCTGCAGATGGACAAGCAGCATTTCTTCGAAAGCGAGATCGCGGCGCTCGGGCCGGTCACGCACGTGCGCTTCAATATCTATCCGGACGGCGGCGTGTCGCGTCTGCGTCTGTGGGGTACGCTCGAATGAAAACGCTCGCCATCGAACCGCTGACGAAGGACGCATTCGCCGCATTCGGCGACGTGATCGAACTCGACGGCGCACGGCAGATTCCGATCAATCTCGGCACGACGATCCGCTATCACGATCTCGCGAAAGTGGACGTGAGCGACGAGAACGGCCGCACGCTCGTCAATCTGTTTCGTGGTCAGCCGCGCACGCTGCCGTTCGAGGTGAAGATGCTCGAGCGTCATCCGCTCGGCAGCCAGGCGTTCGTGCCGCTCAACGACAAGCCGTATCTGGTCGTCGTTGCGCCCGCAGGCGATCTCGACCCCGCACGGATTCGCGCGTTCGTCACGAGCGGCTGGCAGGGCGTCAACTACGCGAAGGGCGTGTGGCACCATCCGCTGATCGCGTTGGGCGAGGTGAGCGACTTTATCGTTGTCGATCGCGGCGGGGACGGGCTCAATCTCAACGAGCAGGATCTCGACGAGCCGCTGTGGCTGACCGAGGATGCGTTGAGCGCGGTGGCGGTTTGATGGCAAGACGACTGCCGGGGAGCCGGTAGCGTGCCGGTTTGAAGGGGAAGCCCGCGACGTAGGGTATGTCGCGGGCTTTTTTATGGGGGCGGTGGTTGGCGAGACGAAAACGCTGGCTTCAAAGGTTGCATGAAGGTTTGCATTCAGGCTTGCATCAAGGGCCGCGTCAACGTCGACGCCAGCGTGCGCGCTCAGCTTCGCCTGCCAAGCAGCGGCGAATGTCCGATCACCTCTCTTGTCCGTTCGGGCGGCTCGGGCGCCGAAAATCCCGCTGCTTCGATTGCCGGCTTGAGCCCCTTGAATTGCAGGCTTTTCTTCGAGGAGCGCAACGAGGCCATGCCGTCGTCCCACGCATGCAGCATCTGCTTGGCGAGCGCGCGCCACTGCGGTTCGTTGCGGGCCGCTTCGATCAGTTCATGGCCGACGTCGACCGCCGAGTCGCATAACGCCTCGACCATCTGCGCATATTGCCGCGGCGCGATACCCATACGGGTGTTGAAAAAGCGCTCCAGTGTCTTGCCGGCTGCCCAGGTCTTGCGGCCGTCAACGGCCAGGCCTGGCGGATTGGCTGCGAAGCGCGGATACGCCTGCGTTGTCACGACGTCGTAGACAGGCGTGAACGCGACATCGTCGATCGAGGTATAGAACAGCGCGACATTCTTGGTGTGGCAGTCCGCATTGCGCACGACGTAGTTCGTCAGCAGATGCCAGCCAAGCTGCTGAAGTTGCGCGCGCATGGTGTCGCGATCGAGCAGATAGGCGCGCGCGGCGTTGAGCAGCTTTTCGCTGGTCGAATTGTATTTTTCGTGCGGCGGCAAGCCGAGCAGGCCGCACATGTCTTCCACGCCATATGCCGGAAATCCCTGCGCATCGACGTCGAAGCGTTCGACGATCAGCGCGCGGCCATCGTCCGACATCCGCGTGCGCGCAACCGGCGCAACGCCGAGCCTCTCCAGCACGCGCATCGAATAGAACTCGTTGAAACCGAGAAACGGCGTGTTGTCGTCCGAACCCTTGACGATGTGGCGGCTCGTTCGAAGCGTGGGTTTGCCGAGCGGCAACAGCGTGGGCGCAATGGACGGCCGCGCTTCCGGTGCGATGAACTTCGGCACGACGCCCGAGATGGCGGCCCGCGCGTATTCGCGGACGAGCTGCGCAAAATGTTCGGCGGAGTTGTCGCCGTGCAGGATGTCCTCGACGTCGAGCGCCTGGAGTTCGGTGCCCGGCGCGACCCCTTCGGGCGTGACCGTGACCCGGCCAATCCCCATCGAGCCCACGACGGCAAGCAGCGAGAGATCGGTGCCGTCGAGCAGCGGCCCGAACTGCTCGCGGATCAGATTCAGCAGATAGCCCTCGGGCAGGTTCTGCCGGAAAAACGGATGCAGGTCACGCGGCCAGCGCCAGGCTTCTTCGCGCACCGGCATCGTCAGGCTGATGAAGTCGGCCGCGCTCGCGTCGCCGTTGTACTTGAGCACATAGTCGTCGCGTTCGCGAAACAGCGTGGCGACGTTTTTGCCGAGTACCTGGACGTCGAGCTTCATGGCTGCGCGTCCGGGCTGCGTTGTTCCGCGAGGATGTCTTCGAGCGTGCGGCCGTGTCCGTGAGCGACGAACTTGAGGTCGTAGCCGGCGGCTTCGAGCAGGCGCACGAGCACGGACACGCTCATGTCGTTTTTGGCGAGCGTTTCCATACGTGCGACGGTCGTGCGGGCAACACCCGCGCGGCGCGCGAGTTCTTCCTGCGACAGGTTGCTGTTGCGCCGCACGGTTTTGAGCATCTCGGAGACATCGGCGAGGTGGGTCATTTGTAGCCTCAGGGCATCAAATTCGGCGAATTCAGCTTGAATTGTAGCCCAGGAGACACAGAAATGCGATTTATTTTTGTGCCTCTTGGGCTACATTTTTCCCGTTTTCGATGCTTTTTGTAGCCTCAGGGCATCAACTCAGGGCGTCAAAGTGCTATATCGATTCTGCCGACCACACACGCCACCATCGCCAAACGACCGCGGGCTTGCCGCTCCCGCGACAAGCCCGCTTCACATTGCAGCCTCGACTTCGGTGCCGGATCGCTCGCCCGGCACCCACCCTTACTTCGCCGCGCCTCCCTCGAACCACGCCGCGATCTTCATCCGTTCCTCATCGGTCATGTGCGTGACGTTGCCGAGCGGCATCGCCTTCAGCGTGACCGCCTGCTGATAGATGCGCTGGGCGTTCTGCGAGATTTCGTCGGGCGTATCCATCATCACGCCGGCCGGCGCGCTGCCCATCATCGTCGGATGGGCGGAGTGGCAGGCCACGCAGCGCTGCTGCAGCACCGGCGCGATGTCGGCGACCTTCAGCGTCGGCGCGTTGGCGGCCTGCGCCTGCGGCACCACCGGGCGCGGCATGGTCCACGCGAGCGCGACGCACATCAGCGCGACGCCGACGAGCGGCAGATACCACAGCACCTGGCCGCGATGGCGCATCACGAAGAACTGGCGGATCAGCGCGCCGGCCAGCATGATGACGACGAGCACGGCCCAGTTGTACGGATGCGTGTAGGTCATCGCGTAGTGGTTCGACAGCATCGCGAACACGACCGGCAGCGTGAAATACGTGTTGTGCACCGAGCGCTGCTTGCCGCGCTTGCCGTAGATCGGGTTCGGCGTGTCGCCCTTGAGCATCGCGTCGACCATCTTGCGCTGGCCCGGAATGATCACGAAGAACACGTTGGCCGACATGATCGTCGCCAGCATCGCGCCCATGATCAGATACGCCGCGCGACCCGCGAAGATATGGCAGGCGAGGTACGCCGCGATCAGCACGTAGGCGCCGACGCAGATGCCGAGCAGCTTGTCGCGCGTGCCGAGAATGCGGCACAGCGAGTCGTAGACGATCCAGCCGGCCGCGAGGAAGCCGATTGCCGAGGCGACCGCGACCACCGGCCCCATGTCGAGCACGTTCTTGTCGATCAGGTAAGTGCTCGGCGAGAACAGATACAGCACGGTAAAGAGACCGAAGCCCGACATCCACGTCGTGTACGACGGCCACTTCGACCAGTGCAGGTCTTCCGGCATTTCGGGCGGCGCGACCGTGTACTTCTGCATGTTGTAGAAACCGCCGCCATGCACGTGCCACAACTCGCCGAACACGCCGCGGCGGCGCTGGTTCGGATCGGTCGGTGGTTTCAGGCTGTTGTCGAGCGCGACGAAATAGAACGATTCGCCGATCCACGCAATCGCGGCGATGACGTGGAACCAGCGAATCGCGAGGTTCAGCCAGTCGGTGATAAAGCCTTCCATGAAACTCCTCCACTTCTGATTCGTTGTGCGCGCGATGACGTTCGACGTTGCCGGTCATCGCGCCGGCTGCGGGGTAAAAGACGCAGCACGGGTTTTTATGGGTATCGCGGGGCGTGCGGCCCATCGCGTTGCGCGCAGGTTCGCCGGTCGTCGCTCGTGTCTCCTCCGCGGGACCGGCGAGCATCCGCGCAATGCGTTCGGGCGCGGCTCTCGCGTACGCGGCCTGGTTGCTCCGTGGCCTAGCTGCCCCGATACGTGCTGTAAGCCCACGGCGACACGAGCAGCGGCACGTGATAGTGCGCGCCCGTATCGGCGACACCGAAGCGCAGCACCACGCGATCGACGAAACGCGGCTCGGGCAGCTGCGTGCCGAGCAACGCGAAGTAGTCGCCGGCGCCGAACACGAGTTCGTATTCGCCCGCGACGAGCGCATCGCCTTCGAGCAGCGGCTCGTCGCAACGGCCATCGTGATTCGTGAGGGTGGTTTTGAGCACGCGGCGCGTGTCGCCCGCGAGCGCGAAGAGTTCGACCTTGATGCCCGCGCCGGGACGGCCGTTCGCGGTGTCGAGCACGTGGGTAGTGAGCTTGCCCATTCGCAATTGTCCTTGTGTGAATGCGAGGTGTCGGTGGCGGCCCGATCCATTAACGTTAGCGGCGGATCGAGGCTCCACGTCAGTGGCTACATACCCGTCGGCGAACTGAAGCGAGCGCCGTGGAAGTCATTGTAGAAAGGATGCGCCGTCCCGCGCGCGAGCGATAGGAAAGATAATAGCTGGCGCATGACGGACAGCCTTCTGAAAGCCCGCGCGCGCCGCTTTCCGGCCTGTTTTACGTTCATTTGCTCGCCGGATCATCGTAGCGCGGACAAAAAACGGACCACTATATCGGCGGCGTGAATCCGGGTATCGCAACGGCGCGAGTTGCGGCCGTTATTTTGGCCACGCAAGGTTCACGTTATGCGCGGCGCGCGATGAACCGATAGTTCAAGGTTCAACGCCGAGGTTCAAACCCGCGCAACTCCCGAAGACGGCGTGACACGCTGGGTAACCGGGCCAACGGCGTTCGACGGAACGCGGCGGCGCGGTTCGCGTGCCGCCGCATCGCGTTCGAACGACTTTGCACGACAGCACCGAAAGCACAAAGGCGGAGAAAACGAATGACGATGGAACCGGCAGCAGCCACGAATACGCCATCCAGCGAGGCAACATCCCAGACGGCGACGGCGGGCAAACCGAAAAAAACGCTGCTCGTGAAGCACGCGGACGTACTCGTCACGATGGACGGCGAGCGGCGCGAGTTGCGCGACGGCGCCCTGTATATCGAGGACAACCGCATCGTCGCGGTCGGGCCGACGGCGCAACTGCCGCACACGGCCGACGAGGTACTCGACATGCGCGGCCATCTCGTGATTCCGGGCCTCGTCAACACGCATCACCACATGTACCAGAGCCTCACGCGCGCGATTCCGGCGGCGCAGAACGCCGAACTGTTCGGCTGGCTCACGAATCTCTACAAGGTGTGGGCGAACCTCACGCCCGAAATGATCGAAGTCTCGACGCTAACTGCGATGGCCGAACTGCTGCTGTCCGGCTGCACGACGTCGAGCGACCATCTGTACATCTACCCGAACGGCAGCCGTCTCGACGACAGCATCGCCGCTGCGCGCCGCATCGGCATGCGCTTTCATGCGGCGCGCGGCAGCATGAGCGTGGGCCAGAAAGAGGGCGGCTTGCCGCCCGATTCGGTGGTCGAGCGCGAGGCGGACATCCTGAAGGACACGCAGCGTCTGATCGAGACGTATCACGACGAAGGGCGTTACGCGATGCTGCGCGTCGTGGTCGCGCCGTGCTCGCCGTTTTCGGTGAGCCGCGATCTGATGCGCGAATCGGCGCTGCTCGCGCGCGAGTACGGCGTGTCGATGCATACGCACCTCGCCGAGAACGTCAACGACGTCGAGTACAGCCGCGAGAAGTTCGGCATGACGCCGGCCGAGTATGCGAACGATCTCGGCTGGGTCGGCCGCGACGTCTGGCATGCGCACTGCGTGCAACTCGACGACGCCGGCATCGAGCTGTTCGCGCGCACCGGCACCGGCGTCGCGCATTGTCCTTGTTCGAACATGCGGCTCGCGTCGGGCATCGCGCGCGTGCGGCGCATGCGCTCGGCGGGGGTGCCGGTCGGGCTCGGCGTCGACGGCTCGGCTTCGAACGACGGCGCGCAGATGGTCGCCGAGGTGCGCCAGGCGCTGCTGCTGCAGCGCGTCGGTTTCGGCCCCGATGCGATGAGCGCGCGCGATGCGCTCGAAATCGCCACGCTCGGCGGCGCGCGCGTGCTGAACCGCGACGACATCGGCGCGCTCGCTCCCGGCATGGCGGCGGATTTCGTCGCGTTCGATCTGCGTCAGCCGCTGTTTGCGGGCGCGCTGCATGATCCGGTGGCGGCGCTGGTGTTTTGCGCGCCGTCGCAGGTGAGCCATAGCGTGATCGACGGCCAGGTGGTCGTGCGGGATGGACGCTTGACGACGCTCGACCTCGGGCCGGTCATCGAGCGGCATAACGGGCTGGCGCGGGTGCTGTATGAGGCGGCGGTGTAGGGCCCTACTAACGCGCTGATTAGCGGACTAAACCGCGGGCTGAATAGCAGGCCGACCAGCAGGCTGACCAGCGGGGGCCGACGGGCAGCGAGAAGAGGGCCGGCGAAAGACAGGCAGGAGACGGGCCAAAGACCTCGCCCCCGGCAGCCTCAAGGCTTGTCGATCAACGTCTTCGTCGCCTCGGCGACGAGCCCGCGCAGCCAGCGCACTTCGTCGGAGTAATGCACGCGCTCGTGCCACAGCTGGTAGTACTGCATCGGCGGAAAATCGAGCGGCGCGGGCACCACGGTCAGCGGCAGGAACTTCGCGTAGTAGTCGGCAAAGAGTCGCGTGGTCGTGAAGATCAGGTCGGACTTGATCAGCACGTACGGCGCCAGATTGAAGTACGGCAGCGTGACGACCACGTGGCGCTTTAAGCGCTCGCGCGCGAGGTGCACGTCGATCGCGCCGCGCTGGCCGACCGAATACGGCGTCGGCGCGAGATGCGGCGCGTTCAGGTACTGGTCGAGCGTAAGCCCGCCGCGTTTGGCGAACGGATGCGTGTTGCTCATCAGGCAAACGATCTGATCGACGAACAGATTCGACAGATGCAACTGCTCGGGCGGCTCCGGCCAGTTGCCGACCACGATGTCGAGCTTGCCGTCTTCGAGCGCGAGTTCGTAGTCGAACGCGGGACCGAGCGAATGGAATTCGAGCGTCGCGTTCGGCGCGGCCTGGCGAAAGCGTTCGACGACGGTCGGCACGAACAGCACGTTCAGGTAGTCGGGGCAGCCGATCCGGTAGCAGCGGATCGAGGTGGCCGGGTCGAAGTTGTGCTGCTGGAACTTGATGCGCTCGATTTCGCGCAGCGCGTTCTGCACCGGTTCGAGCAGGCGCAGGCCGTATTCGGTCGGCACCATGCCGGACTTGCCGCGTACCAGCAGCGGGTCGCCGGTGATGTCGCGCAGACGGCGCAGCGCGGCGCTGATCGCCGGCTGCGATTGATTGAGTTTGACGGCGGCGCGCGTGACGCTGCGCTCCATCAACAGCGTGTGCAGGACCCGCAGCAGGTACGTGTCGATCGCCTCGCGTTGCTGACTCATGGATTCTCCGAAATATATGTGCTGGCTGATCGAATGGGCGTGTGGGTATAAGCGTTTTAATATGGACGAAACATGCCGTCAAGGGTGGCATACCCGCAGAGGTCGCAGTGGCGCGGGTTTGCGGGAATTTTGGCGGCTCGACTGAGTAGGGCGAATTAGGTATCGTCATCCGATTATGGTGACGGATCGTTCGCGGGCACGCTGGACGAACCCGCGCGGAAACCGGCAGTCACTGACGCACGACGCAATCACATGAGCGACTTTCCCTCTGGCGGCAACGCCGCCGCGCAGCCGGGGCCGGGTTCATCGAACACGGGCACCACGGCGCCACGGCTGATGCTCACGGGCATCACCAAGCAATATCCGTCCGTGCGCGCCAACGACGACGTCACGCTCGTCGTCGCGCCGGGCGAAATCCACGCGGTGCTCGGCGAGAACGGCGCGGGCAAGAGCACGCTGATGAAGATCATCTACGGCGCGGTGCGGCCCGACGCCGGCGAGATTCGCTGGGAAGGCGAGACGGTCGAGATCGCGAATCCGGCGGCCGCGCGCAAGCTCGGCGTCGGCATGGTGTTCCAGCACTTCTCGCTGTTCGAGACGCTGACGGTCGGCGAAAACATCGCGCTCGCGCTCGACGAACCATTCGACCTGAAGACCTTGTCGAAGCGCATTCGCGAGGTGTCGGCCGACTATGGCCTCGACATCGATCCGCAGCGTCACGTGCACAGCCTCACGGTCGGCGAGCGGCAGCGCGTCGAAATCGTGCGCTGTCTGCTGCAGAAGCCGCGGCTGCTGATCATGGACGAACCGACTTCGGTGCTGACGCCGCAGGCGGTCCGCAAGCTCTTCGCGACGCTGCGCCGGCTCGCGGCCGAGGGTTGCAGCATTCTCTACATCAGCCACAAGCTCGACGAAATCCAGGCGTTGTGCGACACCGCGACCGTCATGCGCGGCGGCCGCGTGACCGGTCACGTCAAGCCGAAGCACGAGACGCACGCATCGCTCGCGCAACTGATGGTCGGCCATTCGCTGCCCGATTACACGCGGCGCGAGCACCAGCCAGGTGCGGTGCTGCTCGACGTGAAGCGGCTGTCGGTGGCAAGCGACGACCCGTTCGGCACGTCGCTGCATGAGGTGTCGTTCAGCGTGCATGCGGGCGAGATATTCGGCATTGCGGGCGTGTCGGGCAACGGGCAGGCGGAATTGCTGGCGGCGCTATCGGGTGAAAAGCGCGCCGAAAAACGCAGCATGCCGGCCGATGCGATCACGATCTGCGGCAAGCCCGCCGCGCGTCTCGGCGCGGGCGGCCGGCGCGCGCTCGGCTTCGGCTTCGTGCCGGAAGAGCGTCTCGGCCGCGGCGCGGTGCCGTCGATGAGTCTCGCGGACAACGCCTTGCTCACCGCGCATCGCCAGCAGATGGTGAGCTCGGGCTGGATTCGCGCGGGCGCGATACGCGCGTTCGCGAGGCGCTGCATCGATGCATTCGACGTGCGCTGCGGCGGCCCGGACGCGCTCGCGCAGAGTCTGTCGGGCGGCAATCTGCAGAAGTACATCATGGGCCGCGAGATCCTGCAGGCGCCGAAGGTGCTCGTGGTCGCGCAGCCCACATGGGGTGTCGACGTCGGCGCGGCGGCGTTTATCCGTCAGCAGTTGCTCGATCTGTCGGCGCGCGGCGTCGCGATTCTCGTGATCTCCGAAGAGCTGGAAGAGCTGGTCGATATCTGCGATCGCCTCGCGGTGCTCGCGGGCGGCCGGCTCTCGCCGGTGCGTGCGACCGGCGCGACCCATGCCGAGGAAATCGGCCGCTGGATGGCGGGGCTGTTCGGCGACCGCGAGGGCGCGGCGGACCAGCCGGCGCATGCGTGACTCACCGAACCGAACCCGAACCATTACACGCTATTCATGACGCTTCCTTATCGACTCGAAGCCCGCACGGCGCCCTCGCGCGCGATGCAGCTTGCCGTGCCGCTGATCGCCGCGTTGCTGACGCTCGCGATCGGCTTCCTGATCTTCGGCCTCGTCGGCCGCGACCCGTTGCAGGCGATGCACGCGTTCTTCATCGAGCCGCTCTCCAGCATCAACGGCTGGTCGGAACTGCTGCTGAAGGCGTCGCCGCTGTGCCTGATCGGCCTCGGTCTCGCGATCGGTTATCGCGCGAATGTCTGGAACATCGGCGCCGAAGGGCAGATGCTGCTCGGCGGCATTGCCGCGAGCGGCGTCGCGATCTATTTCGATCAGGCAAGCGGCGGGTGGATTCTGCCGACGATGATGCTCGCCGGCGTGCTCGGCGGCATGACGTGGGCCGCGATTCCGGCGTTCCTGAAGAGCCGCTTCAACACCAACGAGATTCTCGTGAGCCTGATGCTCACCTACGTCGCGACGCAACTGCTGATCTATCTCGTGAGCGGCCCGTGGCGCGATCCGCAGGGCATGAATTTTCCGCTGTCGGAAATGTTCGGCGGCGACGCGCTCTATCCGACGCTCTATGGCGACTGGCACTGGATATGGCTGCGCGGCACGCGCCTCAACGCCTCGGTCTTTCTCACGCTGATCGCGATTCCGCTCGCATGGCTTTTCATGCGCAAGAGCTTCGCGGGCTACCGGATGAACGTCGGCGGACTCGCGCCGCTCGCCGCGCGCTATGCCGGTTTCTCCGACACGAAGACCGTCTGGACCTCGCTGCTCATCAGCGGCGGTCTCGCGGGGCTCGCCGGCATGGGCGAGATCGCCGGTCCGATCGGCCAGTTGCAGGCGACCTGGTCGCCGGGCTACGGCTTCACCGCGATCATCGTCGTCTTCGTCGGGCGCCTGCATCCGCTCGGCATCGTGCTCGCGAGTCTGCTGATGGCGCTGCTCTATCTCGGCGGCGAAGCGGTGCAGACCTCGATGCAATTGCCGCAGGCGCTCTCGGGCGTGTTCCAGGGGCTGCTGCTGTTCTGCCTGCTCGGTGCCGATCTGTTCGTGAACTACCGTGTGCGGCGCCGCTCGGCGGCCGTCGCAGCCCGTTAATCCGCTGATCCGTTTCTTGTCCGCTTCTTATCCATTTCTTATCCGCTCATCCGCCGCTTATGGATATCCAGCAAGCCAGTGCGCTCACGTCGAGCGCCATCACCGCGTCGATCCCGCTGATGTTCGCGGGCGCGGGCGAACTCGTCGCCGAAAAGTCGGGCGTGCTCAACCTCGGCGTCGAGGGGATGATGCTGATGGGCGCCGTGAGCGGCTACGCGGTCACGGCGCTCACGGGCAGCCCGTGGCTCGGCGTGCTCGCCGCGATCGGCGCCGGTCTCGCGATGTCGCTGCTGTTCGCGTTCCTCACGCTGACGATGCTCGCCAACCAGGTCGCGACCGGCCTGTCGCTGACGATCTTCGGCATCGGCCTGTCGGCCTATGTCGGCAAGCCGTACACGTCGGCCGCCGTGCGCGCGACGATCGACACGTGGACCATTCCCGGCCTCTCGAAGATTCCGGTGCTCGGCCCGGCGCTGTTTACGCTCACGCCGCTCGATTACCTCGCATTCCTGATGTTTGCCGCGATCGGCTGGTTCCTGTATCGCACGCGTGCCGGGCTCGTACTGCGCTCGGTCGGCGAATCGCCGCAGGTCGCGCACTCGGTCGGCTTTCCGGTGGTCGGCGTGCGCTATGGCGCGGTGGCGTTCGGCGGCGGCATGGCGGGGCTCGCCGGCGGCTACTATTCGATCGTCAATCTGCACCTGTGGCAGGAGAATCTGACCTCGGGGCGCGGCTGGATCGCGCTCGCGCTCGTCGTGTTCGCGACGTGGCGCCCCGGGCGTCTCCTGATCGGCGCGCTGCTGTTCGGCGCGGTCACGGGCCTGCAGTTCTATGCGCAGGCGATCGGCGTGCCGGTGCCGACGCAGTTCCTCGCGATGCTGCCGTACGTCGCGACGATCGTCGTGCTCGCGCTGATCTCGCGCAATCCGAACACGATCCGTCTGAATGCGCCCGCATCGCTCGGCAAGCCGTTTTTTTCGGCGGGCTGAGCGGGCCGGCGTTTTTGGCGATTCGCGCTTCATCATCGGCTCATTGCCATTCGCGCTTCACAGTCCGTTCATCGCAGTCCGCGCTTCACGTTTCGCTCATCACATTCCGCGCCGCACATTCCGATTGACACGACAGGGGAACCACATGAAGAGAAGAAATCTGCTGACCGCTTTCGCCTCGTGCGCGGCTTCGCTCGCACTCGCCGCGCCGCTCGCGCAAACCGCGCAGGCCGCCGATGTGCCGGGCGTCGCCTTCGTCTATATCGGCAATCCGGGCGATGCCGGCTGGACCTTCGCGCACGACCAGGGCTCGCGCGAAGTCGAGGCGAAGTTCGGCAACAAGATCAAAATCACGCGCGTCGAGAACGTGCCGGAATCGGCCGACTCGGAGCGTGTGTTCCGCGATCTCGCGAACAAGGGCAACAAGATCATCTTCGGCACGAGCTTCGGCTTCCAGGACTTCCAGCTGAAGGTGGCGAAGGACTTCCCGGACGCCGTGTTCCTGCACGCGACCGGCTACAAGAAAGCGCCGAACTTCGGCACCTACGACGTGCGCATGTACCAGGGCGCCTATCTGGCCGGCGTCGCCGCGGGCTACGTGACGAAGAGCAACACGCTCGGCTTCGTCGCGTCGGTGCCGATTCCGGAAGTCGTGCGCAACATCAACGCGTTCACGCTCGGCGCGCGCTCGGTGAATCCGAAGGTGCATACGAAGGTGATCTGGATCAACAGCTGGTTCGATCCGGGCAAGGAAAAGCAGGCCGCCGAAACGCTGATCGGCCAGGGCGCCGACGTGCTGCTGCAGAACACCGATTCGAGCGCGACGCTCGCGACCGCGTCGGAGAAACACGTGCATGCGTTCGGCTGGGATTCGGACATGAAGAAGTTCGGCCCTGACGCGCATCTCGGCTCGGTGGTCGCGCACTGGGGCGTGTACTACAACGCGGTGATCCAGCAGGTGCTCGACGGCAAGTGGAAGAACGATCCGGTGTGGTGGGGTCTGCCGCAGAAGGCGGTCAATCTCGAGGACCTGAACACGTCGGCGATTTCGGCCGATGCGCAGAAACAGGTGGCGGCGAAACGCGAGGAACTCGCGAGCGGCAAGCGCGACGTGTTCACGGGGCCGATCAAGGATCAGTCGGGGGCGGTGAAGATTCCGGACGGCAAGACGCTGACCGATCCGGAATTGCAGCGCCTGAACTGGTATGTCGAGGGGGTGGACGGGACGTTGCCGAAGTGAGGCGCGGCAGGGCGGCCGGGGCGTGTCGCCTCGGGCCGGTTCGCAGTGCCCGGCGGGTATCGGCATCGGCCGGTGAACGCTGGCACGTTGTAGCCGCAGCCGGTTCTTGAGCGGCTCGTCTGCGACATCTGCTGCGGCAAGCCGGGCCGGTTTCACGAAAACGCTGCGAAAAAGCTGCGTCCGCCTCAGCCCGGGTGCAGCTTTTTTCTACCGCCGATTCCGCGACGTCGCAGTACCGGAGACTGCCGCCGTGTCACGACACTGCAACGCCGCTGCTCAATCCTGCTCTCAGTCGTCGATACGCAGGCCTACCTTGAGCGTTACCTGCCAGTACGCGACCTTGCCGTCCTGGATCTGCCCGCGCGTTTCGGTCACTTCGAACCAGTGCAGATTACGCAGCGTTTTCGACGCTTTGGCGATGGCGGTGCTGATGGCGTCGTCGATCGATTTCGTCGACGAGCCGGTCAGTTCGATCTTCTTGTAAACGTGCTCTGACATGGATGTTCTCCTGGGTCTGCGCCGCAGATCGGCAAAGCGCCGTTCGGCCGGGCGCGGGCGAGACAAGCGCCTTCGAAAAGTATAGGCAACGATGTGCGCGGTTTATGGGTGATGCGTGTGGCCGCATGCCTGGGGCGGTGGCGTGGCCGCGTGTGGGGCCGGGTGTGTGACCGTTAAAGCGGCGTCATGCGCGGCACGTAACATGCGGCGGCCCGATCCGTCAGGCCGTGCGGCGTTGGCCGGCCATCCCGCCGTGGCGCGCGGCCACGAAATTTGCCGATACCGATCGATACCGAGCCGCCGGTTTTCACCGCCGTATTACCGACGCCGCAACAACGGATGGGGCCGTCAGGCAAAGCGGCGCAGTCCGTGCGGGTTAGATTAGCGATAGTCTGCTAAAATATTGGGTTTTTCGCCGATATCACATTCAAAGGGACGCGCCGTGCTGTCTACTGCCAATATCACCATGCAATTCGGGCCGAAGCCCCTCTTCGAGAACATTTCGGTCAAATTCGGGGAAGGGAACCGCTACGGCCTGATCGGTGCGAACGGCTGCGGTAAATCCACTTTCATGAAGATTCTCGGTTCGGATCTCGAACCGAGCTCGGGCAACGTGATGCTCGAACCGAACGTGCGTCTCGGCAAGCTGCGCCAGGACCAGTTCGCCTACGAAGACGTGCGCGTGCTCGACGTCGTGATGATGGGCCACACCGAAATGTGGGCCGCCATGACCGAGCGCGACGCGATCTACGCGAACCCCGACGCCACCGACGACGACTACATGCACGCCGCCGAACTCGAAGCGAAATTCGCCGAGTACGACGGCTATACGGCCGAAGCGCGCGCGGGCGAACTGCTGCTCGGCATCGGCATCGCGATCGAAGACCACAACGGCCCGATGAGCAACGTGGCGCCGGGCTGGAAACTGCGCGTGCTGCTCGCCCAGGCGCTGTTCTCGAAGCCGGACGTGCTGCTGCTCGACGAGCCGACCAACAACCTCGACATCAACTCGATCCGCTGGCTGGAAGATGTTCTGAACCAGTACAACTCGACGATGATCATCATCTCGCACGACCGGCACTTCCTGAACCAGGTCTGCACGCACATGGCCGACATGGACTACGGCACGCTGAAGGTCTACCCGGGCAACTACGACGACTACATGCTCGCCAGCACGCAGGCGCGCGAGCGTCAGCAGGCTGCCAATGCGAAGGCCAAGGAGCGCGTGGCCGACCTGCAGGACTTCGTGCGCCGCTTCTCGGCGAACAAGTCGAAGGCGCGCCAGGCCACCAGCCGTCTGAAGATGATCGACAAGATCAAGATCGAGGAATTCAAGCCGTCGTCGCGGCAGAACCCGTTTATCCGTTTCGAGTTCGAGAAGAAGCTGCACAACATCGCGGTGGTGGCGGATACCATCTCGAAGAAATACGAACGCTCGATCTTCAACAACTTCAGCATCAGCGTGCAGCCGGGCGAGCGCATCGCGATCATCGGCGAGAACGGCGCGGGCAAGACCACGCTGCTGCGCTCGCTGCTCGGCAATCTGCAACTCGATCACGGCACGGTGAAGTGGGCGGAAAACGCCAACATCGGCTACATGCCGCAAGATACCTACGAAGAGTTTCCGACTGACGTCACGCTGATGGACTGGATCGACCAGTACCGCAAGGAAGGCGACGACGAGCAGATGGTGCGCGGCACGCTCGGCCGCCTGCTGTTCAATGCGGACGACATCCGCAAATCGGTCAAGGTGCTGTCGGGCGGCGAGAAGGGCCGCATGATCTGGGGCAAGCTGATGCTCGGCCGCCACAACGTGCTGCTGATGGACGAGCCGACCAACCACATGGACATGGAGTCGATCGAGTCGCTGCAGATCGCGCTCGACAAGTTCGACGGCACGCTGATTTTCGTCTCGCACGACCGCGAATTCGTGAGCGGTCTCGCGAACCGGATCATCGAAGTGAAGACCGATGGCACGCTGAACGACTTCGGCGGTAATTACGAGGACTTCCTGACGAGTCAGGGCGTGGAGTAAAGCCTGTTCGAGGCAGCTGGTTTGTCTCGATTGTCTTGAGGCAGCGCAGCGAAACCTGATGGAACCCGATGGCCCGCCGAGGTGGATACCTCGGCGGGCTTTTTGCTGTGGCGCAGGCGTTTCCTTATCCGGACACGAATGCCGGCCGCAAAAATAGAAAATGCCGGGACATCCCGGCATTTTCCATGGCATGGCATTCGGGCGCGGTACGACACGATGCGCGACCTGCCTCACCCGCATTCCCCGCGATTTGCGGAGAAAACCGGCCTACGGCTTGTCTGGCCTACAACCGGTCGTACTGAAAACGCATCGCCGTGCCTTCCCGTTTGATACGTTCCCAGATCGCGCGCTTTTCCTCGTCGCTGAGGAACACCCAGTTGGATACTTCGTCGGCGGTGCGGCCGCAGCCTTTGCAGACTTCATCGAACAGCGTGGAGCAGACGCCGACGCACGGGCTGTCGGGGAGATCGTGAAGATTCGAAGTCATCGGAAACCTTGTGGCGCAAAAGCGGAGTCCCGCCATGTTACCCGATGCGTAAGCGTCACGCGCCCAGCGCCAACTGCCACAGCAAGGCCCCGTTGAGCATCACGATAAACGCCGCCGACAGCCACGCGAGCGCAAGCGGCACGCCGTGCACGCGCCAGCCGCGCATGAGGTTCGCATCGGATGCGTAGCGGATCAGCGGCACGACCGCGAGCGGCAATTGCAGGCTCAGCACCACCTGGCTCGCGACGAGCAGTTGGTTCGAGCCGCGCGGACCAAACAGCGCGACCGCGAGCAGCGCCGGCCCGATCGCGAGCGCGCGCGTGAGCAGCGCGCGTTTCCAGCGCGGCAGCCGGATTTGCAGAAAGCCTTCCATGACGGTCTGACCGGCCAGCGTGCCGGTGACGGTCGCGCTCAGGCCGCAGGCGAGCAGTGCCGCCGCGAACAGGATGCTGGCCCAGCGGCTACCGACGAGCGGCGCGATCAGCCGGTGCGCGTCGGCGAGATCGGTCACGTCGCGATGCCCGCTCGCGTAGAACACGGCCGCCGCGACGATCAGCAGCGCCGCGTTGATGACGAACGCGAACGCGAGCGAGCCGAACGTATCGAGATTGACCACGTGCAGCGCGACCTTGATGCGCGGGTCGCTGCCGTCCGGCGCGTGATGCTTGACGAGCGCCGAGTGCAGATAGAGGTTGTGCGGCATGACCGTCGCGCCGACGATGCCGGCCGCGAGCCACACCATGCCCGCATTCCTCAGCAGCTCGACGCTCGGCGCGGTGCCGGCCAGCGCCGCGCGCCAGTCGGGCCGCGCGAGCGCGAGTTGCACGACGAAGCACAGGCCGACGAAGCCGATCAGCACGGCGATCACCGCTTCGAGGCGGCGGCCGCCTTTCTGCTGGAGCGCGAGCAGCGCGAACGTGCAGACCGCCGACATCATCACGCCGACCGTCAGCGAGACGCCGAGCAGCAGTTGCAGCGCGACCGCGCTGCCGACCACCTCGGCGACGTCGCAGGCGATGATCGCGACCTCGCTCGTCAGCCACAGGAACAGCGTCGCGCGCCGGCCGTTGCGCTCGCGGCATAGCTGCGCGAGGTCGCGCCCGGTTACGACGCCGAGCCGCGACGACAGCCATTGCATCAGCATCCCCATCGCGCTCGACAGCAGCACGATGCCGAGCAGCCGGTAGCCGTAGCCCGCGCCGGCGCCGAGCGCGGTCGCCCAGTTGCCGGGGTCGATATAGCCGACCGCGATCAGCGCGCCAGCGCCGAGGAACGAGAACCAGTGCGCGGGCCGCGTGGGCTCGCCCGGCAGACGCCGGCGGCGGTTGGGGCGCAACGCGAAAGGATTGGTGTTCATCGGTGCCTGAGGTCGGAGAGACGCATCCTCTTGCAAGCCACCTGCCCGTCGCGCGCGGCGGGCGGTGGAGCGAGGCAGGGCGGCTATTGCATGATGGCGGCGCCAGCCTCAAGCGCCTATTGTGCACCGCTACTCGCGCGCTCACCTGACAACGGGATGACAGTGCGATAACGGCGGGCTGGCGACGCCGGCGCAAGCCGCGGCCACCCGGTTATCAGCCCCATAATCCCGCATAATTTTAGGTGGACACGCGCCGATAACCCGTTAAAATTGCGGCCATTTTGCAGCGGTGCGGCCCGAGCTGTGCCGTTTGCGCGACAGCTCGGCGTTTTTTTTGGACCGCGCGGTAATTGGTGGTAGTTTTCGGGGTTTTCGGGGGCCGCGCGCGACGCAGCGGCTTGAGTGACGACGGGATCGGAGAACGGGATGAAACGACGGGTAGTGGGGCAGGTGGCGGCGCTGGTCTTGTGCGCGGCGCCGTGGTTGACGGCCGCTGCGAAGGATACGCAGCTCAACGTGTATAACTGGTCCGACTACATCGCGAAGGACACGATCCCGAACTTCACGAAGCAGACCGGCGTGCAGGTCAGGTACGACAACTACGACAGCGACGACACGCTGCAGGCCAAGCTCCTCACCGGCAATTCGGGCTACGACATCGTCGTGCCGACCAGCAACTACGCGGGCAAGCAGATCGCCGCCGGCATCTTCGAGCCGCTCGACAAATCGAAGCTGCCGAACCTTAAATATCTCGACCCGTCGCTGATGGCGCTCGTCGCCGGCGCCGATCCGGGCAACAAGTACGTGGTGCCCTGGGCTTACGGCACGACCGGGCTCGCCTACAACGTCACGAAGGCCCAGCAGATTCTCGGCAAGGACACCCCGCTCGATAACTGGGACATCCTCTTCAAGCCCGAGAACATCTCGAAGCTGAAGGCCTGCGGCGTGTCGGTGCTCGATGCGCCGGACCAGATGTTCGCGGCCACGCTGCACTACATGGGTAAAGACCCGATGAGCACGAACCCGGCCGACTATCGCGCCGCGCTCGAAGTGCTCAAGAAGATCCGTCCGTACATCACGCAGTTCAACTCGTCGGGCTATATCAACGATCTGGTCGGTGGCGACATCTGCTTCGCGTACGGCTGGTCGGGCGACGTCGTGATCGCCAAGCATCGCACGATCGAAGCGAAGAAGCCGTACAGGATCGAGTACTACATTCCGAAGGGCGGCGCGCCGGTCTGGTTCGACGTGATGGCGATTCCGAAGGACGCGAAGCACAAGGAAGCCGCGCTCGAATGGATCAACTACATCGAGACGCCGCAGGTACACGCCGCGATCACCAATGCCGTGTACTATCCGAGCACCAACCTGGAAGCGCGCAAGTACGTGGACAAGGACGTCGCGAACGATCCGGCCGTGTATCCGTCGCCTGAGACCATCAAGACGCTGTTCCTGCTGAAGCCGTTGCCGCCGGAAATCCAGCGGCTGCAAACGCGGCTGTGGACCGAATTCAAGTCCGGCCGCTGAGCGCGGCGCGCAGCAGGGAATCCGCATCATCATGAAGCCCTCGGTGTTCACCGGGGGCTTTGTTCGTCAAACGCCGGAGTGAAGCAGCATTATGATCAGTAGTGACCAGCCGGGCGCGCTGGCGGGGGCGGGCGCGCCGTCCCCGGGCCCGAACGCCGTGACGGGCGACGCAGCGGACCAGTTCATCCAGATCGTCGACGTCGTGAAGAAGTTCGGCGAGACCGTGGCGGTCAAGGGCGTCAATCTGTCGGTGAAGAAGGGCGAGCTGTTCGCGCTGCTCGGCAGTTCGGGCTGCGGCAAGTCGACCTTGCTGCGCATGATGGCCGGGCTCGAAACCGTGACCTCGGGCAGGATCCTGATCGACGGCGAAGACCTCGCGCAACTGCCGCCGTACCGCCGGCCGGTCAACATGATGTTCCAGTCGTACGCGCTCTTTCCGCATATGACGGTCGAGGCGAACGTCGCGTTCGGCCTCAAGCAGGAAGGCGTGCCGAAGGCCGAACTGAAAGACCGCGTGCACAACGCGCTCGAACTCGTGCAAATGGGCCGCTTCGCGAAGCGCAAGCCGCATCAGCTGTCGGGCGGCCAGCAGCAGCGCGTCGCGCTGGCGCGCTCGCTGGTCAAGCGCCCCAAGCTGCTGCTGCTCGACGAGCCGATGTCGGCGCTCGACAAGCAGATTCGCCAGCGCACGCAGATCGAACTCGTCAATATTCTCGACCAGGTCGGCGTGACCTGCATGATGGTCACGCACGATCAGGAAGAAGCGATGACGATGGCGAGCCGCCTCGCCGTGATGAGCGAAGGCCAGATCGTTCAGCTCGGCACGCCGCACGAGGTCTACGAGTATCCGAACAGCCGCTTCTCGGCGGAATTCATCGGCTCGACCAATCTGTTCGACGGCCATACGGTCGAGGACGAAGCCGATCACGTCTTTATCGAAACGCCGGACCTGCCGTGCCAGCTGCACGTCAATCACGGCATCACGGGACCGCTCGGCATGCCCGTGACGATCTCGGTGCGCCCCGAGCGCATCGCGCTCACGCGCAAGCCGCCCGAGGGCGCGCACAACTGGGGCAAGGGCGTCGTCACGAATATCGCGTACATGGGCGGCTATTCGCTCTATCACGTGAAGCTTGAGGGCGGCAAGACCGTGATCGCGAACGTGACGAGCCTCGCGCTCACCGAGATCGAGCCGCCTACCTGGGGCGACGAAGTGTACGTGCGCTGGAGCGCATCGGCCGGCGTGGTGCTGACGTCATGAAAGAGGCGCTTGTTTCGTTCTTCGTGTGGCCGGTGCGGCGCCTGAAGCTCACGGGCCGCACCGCGGTGGTGGCGGGGCCGTTCATCTGGCTGCTGCTGTTCTTCCTCGTGCCGTTCCTGCTGGTCGTGAAGATCAGCTTCGCCGATTCGCAGCTCGGCATTCCGCCGTATACGCGCCTCGTCGACTTTGCCGACGGCGCGCTGCACATCACGCTCGACCTGTCGCACTACGCGTTTCTGCTGACCGACAGCCTGTACTTCGCGACCTACGTCAATTCGGTGGTGGTCGCGGCGATTTCGACCGTGCTGTGTCTGCTGATCGGCTACCCGATGGCCTACTACATCGCGCGCTCGAATCCGGCCACGCGCAATCTGCTGATGATGGCCGTGATGCTGCCGTTCTGGACGTCGTTCCTGATCCGCGTGTACGCATGGATCGGCATCCTGAAGAACAACGGCTTGCTGAATAACTTCCTGATGTCGATCGGGCTGATTCATACGCCGATCGAGCTGTATCACACGAACACGGCCGTCTATATCGGCATGGTCTATTCGTACCTGCCGTTTCTCGTGATGCCGCTTTACGCGCACCTCGTGAAAATGGACCTGACCTTGCTCGAAGCCGCCTACGACCTCGGTGCGAAACCGTGGAAGGCGTTCTGGCAGATCACGCTGCCGCTCTCGAAGAACGGCATCGTCGCGGGCTGCCTGCTGGTGTTCATTCCGGCGGTCGGCGAGTACGTGATCCCTGAGCTGCTCGGCGGCGCGAACACGCTGATGATCGGCCGCGTCATGTGGAACGAGTTCTTCGACAACGCCGACTGGCCGATGGCATCCGCCGTGACGTGCGCGATGGTGCTGCTGCTGCTCGTGCCGATGGCGCTGTTCCAGCATGCGCAGGCGAAGGCCTTGGACGAGGGCCGCCAATGAAGCCGAATCGCCTGTTGCAGCTGATCGCGCTCGGCATCGGCTTTCTGTTCCTGTATATCCCGATCGTGAGCCTCGTCGTGTATTCGTTCAACGAATCACAACTGGTCACGGTCTGGACCGGTTTTTCGACGCGCTGGTATGCGGCGCTGCTGCGAGATGACGAGCTGATCGCCTCGGCGTGGCTGTCGCTGCGCATTGGTTTGATGACGGCGTTCGCGTCGGTCGTCATCGGCACCTGGGCTGGTTTCGTGCTCGCGCGCATGGGGCGCTTTCGCGGCTTCACGTTGTATACGGGCATGATCAACGCGCCGCTCGTGATTCCCGAAGTGATTCAGGGCATCTCGCTGCTGCTGCTGTTTATCGAAATGGCGCGCCTGATCGGCTGGCCGGCCGAACGCGGTATCTTCACGATCTGGATCGGCCATGTGATGCTGTGCATTTCGTACGTCGCGATCATCGTGCAGTCGCGTGTGCGGGAACTCCATCCGTCGCTCGAAGAGGCCGCGCTCGACCTCGGCGCGACGCCGCTGCGCGTGTTCTTCTTCGTCACGCTGCCGCTGATTTCGCAGGCGTTGGTGTCGGGCTGGCTGCTGTCGTTTACGCTGTCGATCGACGACCTCGTGCTGTCGGCGTTCCTGTCCGGCCCCGGTTCGACGACCTTGCCGCTCGTCGTGTTCTCGCGCGTGCGCCTGGGCCTGAATCCCGAGATGAACGCGCTTGCGACGCTGTTCATCGCGGTCGTGACGGTCGGGGTGGTCGCGGCCAACTTCGTCATGCAGCGCGCCGAGCGCAAGCGCGCGATGATGGCGGTGTGACGCGGACGTAGCGTGCCCGCGCGCAAGGACGTGCGGCGCGCCGCGTGCGCGGCGGCTATTTCTTTCTTCGACCGCTGTTGTGCGGACTGCTGTTTTTCCAACCGATGACCCTGCTCGAGTGCTTGGCGCGCGTGATGGACTGGGAGCCGCTTTACCGACTGTGGGAACTGATCGTGATGATCTGCAAGTTCCTGTGGGACCTGCTGCGGCTGCTGAGCGGCGGCGGCTGAGAGCGCCGGCCCGCGGCGGTGCCGGCAAGGCTGGCGGATCGATGCATCGGCTTAGACCGAGGCGCGGCGCGTTTCCTCAGGCCTGCACGTCCGCCTGGACCCGCGCATGAACCGCTGGCGTCCCCAGAAACGTGCGCAGATCGGAGAGCACGCGCTCGGGCGCTTCTTCCATCGGAATATGGCCGAGTTCCGCATACATGACCGATTGCGCGCCCGGAATGCGGCTCGCGAACTCGGCGGCATGGGCGGTCGGAATCCAGCGGTCTTTCGCGCCCCACAGCACGAGCGTGGGGACGTCGAGCGTTTTCAGCGCCTCGGTGTCGAGCGCGCGGAAGTCTAGCGTCGGCACCATCTTGCCGATCGCCGCGCGCGTGCCCTCGCCGTGGAAGAACTCGACGTAGCGGCGCAGCGTCAGCGGGTCGAGCTTGCGCGGATCGCCATACACGTTGCGCACCGCGCTTGTGACGATCACCTCGGGCAGCCACCACGGCGAACTGATGCGCACCAGCGAGCGGTTGAACAGGTCGATGTAGATCGGCAGTTTCATCGGAAAGCCGGCCGAATCGATCAGCACGAGCCGCTCGACGGCGCCGCGATGGCGCAGCGCGTAGTCCCATGCAATCAGGCCGCCGAGCGAATTGCCGATCAGCGTCGCGCGCGCGATGCCGAGCGCCTGCATGAACGTGTCGATGAAGCGGCGGTAGGTCGGCAGGTCCATCGTTTCGATTGCGCCGCTCGCCGAATGCAGCGGTCCCGTCACGCCGAACGGCGGCAGATCGAGACGGATCACGCGATGCGCGCGTTTCAGCTCGTCGGCGACACGGTTCCACGTATGCAGCGATGAAGCGAAGCCGTGAATCATCACGATCGTGCTGCCCTGGCCCGCGTCTTCGCTTGCACCTTCGTCCACGTAATGCACGTCGGCGCCCATGATCGTCACGAACTTCGAGCCGCTTTGCGTATAGCGCCGACGCAGTTCGTCGCGCGGCACGCTCGTGATGCCGAGACGCGCGGCGAGCGGGCGCCGCGGCAGCATCGCAGCGAAAGCGGATGAGGTGGAGCCGGTGTCTGCCATGTTCTTATCTCCCTGTGTTGTTAGTTGTTCGGTGTGGGTGTCGCTCGGGGGCCGCATGCTTTTCGCCAGTCACGCCTTGCCTGCGGCAGCCCGGCAGCAAGTAAAGCGCCAGGCCCGGCGCCAGGCAGGGCGGCACGCCCAGCCTCAACGCGCGAAGCGGTAATCCTCGGGCCGCACGCGCCGCGTGCGCCTGCGAAACGCGAACGTGAAGCCGGGCCAGATCGCCGTGACCTTGCCGCTATTCGTCTGATACCAGCTAT
The DNA here is from genome assembly GCF_011752945.1 of Paraburkholderia sp. Cy-641. NCBI lineage: Bacteria > Pseudomonadati > Pseudomonadota > Betaproteobacteria > Burkholderiales > Burkholderiaceae > Paraburkholderia > Paraburkholderia sp. Cy-641. The sequence continues at coordinate 67,227 of NZ_VWWM01000029.1, read as the reverse complement.
GGCAGCCCGTGGTCCATACCGAGCGGCGCATGTCCTGTTGCAGACGCGCGTTGAAATCGCGCTGCACGTCGGCGCGCACGGTCATCGTGCGAGCGTTCCGCCTGCGCAATACGCGCAGGCAATCGACGATGTATTGCAACTGCGACTCGATCATATAGATCATCGAGTTGTGGCCGAGCCCCGTATTCGGGCCGACGATCATGAAGAAGTTCGGAAAGTTCGCGATGCTCGTGCCGAGATAGGCTTCGGGACCGTCGCGCAGCCATAGCGTGCTCAGATCGGCGCCATCGAGTCCGCTCACTTCGAACGGCGCGCGCACGTCGTTGACCTGGAAGCCGGTGCCGCAAATGATCGCGTCCACCTGACGATGCACACCGTCTTCGGTCACGATGCCATCGGCGACGATCTCGCGAATGCCGCTCGTCACCACCTCGACGTTCGGCGCGCAAACCGCGGGGTAGTAGTCGCTCGACAGCAGGATGCGCTTGCAGCCGAGCCGGTAGTTCGGCGTCAGCTTCGCGCGCAGCGCCGGGTCGCGCACACGACGCTCGAGATAGCTGAGGCCAAATTTCGTCGGCAGCTTCATGAGCTTCGGATTGACGACGAACGCCAGCGCGCGCGATTCGAGCTGCCAGTAGATGGCGCTGCGCACGAGACGCTGCGTGAACGGCAGCGCGCGGAATAGCCGCTGCATGCGCGGGCCGACGGCTTTGTCGGGCTTCGGCATGACCCACGGCGCGGTGCGCTGGAACAGATCGAGGTGCGCGACGCGCGGCTGGATTCTCGGCACGAACTGGATCGCGCTGGCCCCGGTGCCGATCACCGCGACGCGTTTGCCGTCGAGCGGATAGGCATGGTCCCAGCGCGCCGAATGAAACAGCTTGCCCGCGAAGCGTTCGATGCCCGCGATGCGCGGCAAGGCGGGACGCGAGAGCGGGCCGCTCGCGGCAATCAGCACGTCGGCCTCGACGGTTTCGCGTGTGCCGTTCGTATCGATGTCGACATGCCAGAGCTGCCGCGTGTCGTCGAAGCGCGCCGCGCTCACCTTCGCATTGCAGCGCACGTAGCGCTCGATGCCGTACTTGCGCGCGCAGTGCCGCAGATACGCGAGGATTTCGGCCTGACCGCTGAATGCGCGCGACCACGACGGGTTCGCTTCGAACGAAAACGAATAGAGATGCGAGGGGATGTCGCAGGCCGCGCCGGGGTAGGTGTTGTCGCGCCACGTGCCGCCGATATCGCTCGCGGCCTCGTAAATCGTGAACGACGCGATGCCCATCCGCAGCAGACGGATCGCCATGCCGATGCCGGCAAAGCCGCTGCCGACGATCGCAATGTGCGGTGTCGCGGATGAAGCGGAAGGGGCAGGCGTCACGGCGGTCTCCGGCATGGGGCGAAAGCGGTGTAGGACAGGTAGGGCGAATGGGTACGCCGACAGTTACGCCGACGGGTGTTCGTTCCGGTTGCGAACGCCGGGCCGAGGCGGGCAGCCTCTACGTCTACGCCTGTCTACACGCGCAGCGTAAAGCGCAGGGTAGACAACTGTACACATTGCGTCAAGATCGTTTAGAGTGCTGCTATCAAACGGACCCACGGCGGCACCTACCGTGGTACCCACTGTGGCACCTACAGCGTCATGCCCGAAAACCCCATGACCTCCTTCCCCGAAGCGGCGCTTCTCGCCGGCCAGGAATTGCCGCCCGGCAAACGCAAGTTGATCGAAGCCGCGCTGCGGCTGACCGCCGGCGGCCGCAGTTTCGCGAGCCTCGGCTTGCGCGAACTCGCGCGCGAGGCGGGGCTCAACCCGAACACGTTCTATCGCCATTTCAGCACGCTCGACGATCTGGCGCGCGAAGCCGTCGAATCGGTAAGCCGGCGTCTGCGGCCGATGCTGCGACGCGAACGCTGGCTCGCCGCGCACGACGAACCGCATAGCGTGCCGCGTCGCGCCTGCGTGGCGTTCTTTGCGTTCGCGCAGGAAAACCGCGCGGCGTTTCTGAGCGCGCTCGCCGAATATCACGGCACCTCGCCGGCACTGCGCGAAGCGGTGCGCGCGAATCTGCACGAGGTGGCGGCGGAAATGGCGGACGACGTCGTGCAGCTCGACTTGATGCCACAGTTAGCGCGCGGGACCGTCGACGAAGTCTGCACGCAGGTCGTGCTGCAACTGTTTCATCTATCCGCCGAATACATCGACGCGAGTGCCGAGCGGCGCGACGCCTTGATCGATTATGCGGAGCGCTTCATCGTGCGGCTGTTCGCGGGGGCGGTACTGCTTGCGCAACACGCGGCCGGTAGCGCGGATGAGCCGGCGCGGGTTTGAGGTCGACGAATTCGCGCTGCGCAGCGCTCAGCAAAACCGGCCGGCAAAAAAACAGGCTCCTTCGCGAAGGAGCCTGTTTTCGTCGACGCGGGCCGCATGGCGACCCGCGATATCAGATCAGGGATCAGGTATCGGTCCAGCCGCCCGAATCGTCGTTGCTGCCCATGTCGATACCGCCGCCGCTGTTGTCGTTCCAGTCGTTCGAACCCTGACCGAAGTCGAGTCCGCCGCCGTTGCCGCCATCGTTGCCGCGGCGGCGCAATTCGTCGTCGTCGACGATCACGTCGCGCTCCACCACGCGGTCGCGCCCATGGTTCAGCGCCTCGCCGAGCAGCACGCCGGTCAGGAGGCCGCCCATGCCGCCACCCATGCCGCCGCCTTGCTGCACGATGACCTGCGGCTGCTGCTGATACGGACCCTGCTGCGGATAAGGCGCCTGCGGGCTGCCGAAGCGCTCGGCTTCCTGCGCATAGGCCGATTGCTGGCTGCCGGGCGCTGGTGCTGCGGCCGGATCGGGCCGGCCGTCGGCGCGCGCGCGCAAGCTCGCGATACGCTGTTCGAGTTCGTCGAGCTGATACGGCGGCAGCGGATTCTTGCCGTTCGAGAGCGTTTCGACGACGCCGCGCAACTGGTCTTCCGTCGCTTCGACTTCCTTTTCCAGCGCTTCATGACCCGTCGCGGTCGAAATCTTCACGTCGAGCTTGATCGAACGCACCGCGTTCAGCATGTCGGTTGCGCGCTTCAATTGCGCGCGGCGCTCGTCGTCGGCGCGCGTGTCTTCCTGCGTGCGGGCGCGGCGCAAGGTCCAGCGCAGCACGAGCGCGATGATCGCGATCAGAATAAGGAGACCGATCCACATACCCACCCCCGGACCATGAGATTGTTGCGCTTGCGCCATCATCGCCGACGGTTGCTGCACAGCAGGCGCATTCTGCTGCGCGAACGGATTCGCGGCGTGACGGGTGACGTTGCCGCCCGCGTTTTCCGCATCGCGGCGCAGGCGTGCTTCGGTTTGCGCGAAACGGCCCGGGTCGGTGAAGCGGATCTGCGGATCGAGCGTCTTCGCCTGCTGCACCTGTGCGAGCGCGTCGCCGTAACGGCCTTCGCGATCGAGCACCTGCGCGTACAGGTAGTGCGCACGCGCGTTGTTCGGATGCGCCTGCAGCACTTCGGTGAGGCCGGCATCGGCCTGCTGCCAGTTGCCTTGCGACATCGCCGATTCGATCTGCTGCACCGTCGGCACCGCGAACGCGGCGGCCGAAACGAGCAGCAGCGAAGCGCAGGCGGTTGCGAGAAATTTTTTCATGTGCGGACCGGGCGCGGCGCGCCCGTCTCCTTCAGTCGATTGCGGTGGCCGCCATCAGCGGCCGGTATGCCGGCTCTGCTGCGAGCGGCGGTCCGGCAAGCACTGCGGTTGCCGCGCGTACCTCGAAGGCGCGGCGATTCACGTACACGTACCGCGGCACGCTCGCCACGGCACGCTTGTCGCTGCACAATTACTGCGCCGGCGTGTTGAGCTGCTTCTTCAGCGCTTCGAGACGATCGTCGACGGACGGGCCGCGGTTCAGGTCCGCGAGCTTGTCGTCGAGCGCCTTACCGCTTTTCTCGTCGGCGGAATTCAGGCGTGCGTCGGAACGCGCGTTCGACAGCGCGACCTTGTCTTCGAGCTTCTGGAAATCTTCGGACAGATTCTTGCCGCCGATGCCGCCCAGCGCGGTGGCCGCCGTATCCTTCGCCTGCGCGATCTGCTGCTTCGCCTGCAGGATGTTCGAGCGTGCGTTGAGGTCGTTGCGGCGCGTGCGCATGTCGTCGATCTGGCTCTTCAGCTGCGAGACCGACGGCTCGAGCGAGGTCAGCTCCTTCGTCAGCGCATCGCGTTCGGCTTCGGCGGTGGCCTGCGCGCCGAGCGCTTCACGCGCGAGCGCCTCGTCGCCGGACTGCAGCGCGCGGCGCGCGCCGTCTTCGTATTTCTTCGCCTTGTCCGCGGCAACATCGCGCTTGCTCTGCTGAGTGGCGACCTGCGCCTGAATCTCGATCAGCGAGTTCTCGGCCTTGCCGATGCTGTCGTCGAGTTCGCGCACGATCTGGCGCGAGTCGCGCGACGGATCCTGCACCGAGTCGGCCGCATCGTTCAGAAGACCTTTGAGCGTGCGCGAAATGCTGTCAAAAAGCGACATGAAAACCTCCAGAGAATGTAAGCGGCGCCGACGATGTCCACGCGCCGCGACTGCCTTGAACTGCTACTTTACGCCGCCGCGCGCGATGCTGCGCAACGTTCGGACCGGAGTTCGGGGCGTACCGGCCAATTGCAATAGCGCGGCCCCGAATTGTTCGCGAGCATGGCTTGAATCGATGACGTTTCGATGAGCGAAAGCGCCTCGCGAGCCTGCACTTGACGGCGGATATTACACCATCGGCTTTGTCTCGAAATGGCTTGCGCGAGGCGGCTGCGCGCGGGTTTTGCCGGGCGGCGGAGGCTGTTGTCGTAGTTGCGGTATCGGTGTGGCGGCCCAGGTTGCCGACGGCTGGTCATGTGTCATGCGCCGATGTAACGATCTGCAACAGAGAGCGGTTTCTTGAGGCGTTTGCGCGTGCTTTGTGCATAGCGACGCAGCATCGGGCGGGCGTCATGCGTGGTGATTGCCGTTCACGCGAAGCGGCCGCCTTCCGTGCTGGTGTCGCTGCGCGGTTCGTCGTCGTCGCTGGCTTTGTCGAGGCGGCGGCGCTTTAGCGAGTTGCGCAGCGGTGCCGCAGAGCCGGGCTGCGGCTGCGGTTGCGATGGCGACGAGTCGTCGGCTTCGGCCGCTCGGGCCGCCGTGAGTCGCGCGACGGCTTCGGCGGTGGCCGCGGCCTGCTCGTCCTGTTCGGCCGCGAGTGCCGCGGCGACGCCGGCGGGCAGCAGGGAGGCGGGGCGGTCCCCGGTGGATGGGGGCGCTAAGGCATGCCCGGTTGACGGAGCGCGTGTCGCGTCGTCAGTGCTTGAGGCATGGGCTGAATCGGCGGCTGCGGGCACGCTGTTCACCGACCCAGCGGCACTCGCAGCATGGCCCGGCGCCTTGGCGTCGTTTGTCTTGTGAGGCACACTCGCGGGCGCCGTCGCTCGCGCATACCGCGTTCCGCGCGCGACGCGTTGCAGCGCCGCGTTCAGCGCATCGGGCGCGCGCGGTGCGCGCAGCCGGTCGACGATGCTCGCCGCCTTGACCTGCTCGCTTGTCGCGCCGAAGCTCAGCACCGCGCGCCGCATCAGTTCGCTCACGCTGATGCCCAGATCCTCCGCGGTCTGGGTGATGGCGCGCTTCTGCGCGGTCGTGACGAATACGACGATGCGCTCGCTGGGCTTGGTCATGATCGGCTCGCAGGCTTGTTGGCATGAGTGGGGCACGGCGTGCATCCGGCGCCGTGCGTCCGAGCTGTGCATTCACGGTACGTCGGCACATGCGCGGAACAGGGCCGGGCGCGCCGGCTTCATCATATGACGAGTTGCCCGGATACGAAATGTTCGTTGCACGAAAATCCCGTGACATCAATGAGTTGTAGCGTTTCCAGGCAGTTTGTCCACAGCCCTTTCAACATTTTCTGTTGATAACCTCGCATAAATTGCCGGTCGCGCGCGGCTCGCGCCATGCGCTTCCCGAAATTACAGGTCCTTGCCTTGGCGCGCCGCTTCACGAAGGGAATTCTTACAAAAAAACTGCGTTGGACCCCGGCCGATTTATTTAAAATGTGCTGTTACGTTGCGCCGGACAGGGTTCGAGGCGTGCCGTGCGGCCGGCCGGGGGCAAGGTCCGCGCGGCGGCGTACGCCGAGGCCCGGATGCTCGATCACGACCCAGGCGCGCATCGCGAGCGCGCGGACAGGCGTGCGGTTGCACGCCCACTATTCAAGTCATGCCAATCATCAAACGACCGCATTCCTCCCATTCTCCGGCCGGTGAAGACCGGGACTCCCGCCAACGCACTCCAGGTCGCAATGCCGCTTCGCGTGACGTGGGGCGCGGCCGCCGCTCGTTCGGCACGTCGCTCGTGCTGTGGTTCTTCGGCCTGATCGCGACCGCCGTCGTGGTGGGGGCGCTGATCGTCGGCTATGCGCTCGTCGTGATGGGGCCGCAACTGCCGTCGCTCGACGCGCTGACCGACTATCGCCCGAAGGTGCCGCTGCGCGTCTATACCGCGGACCACGTGCTGATCGGCGAATTCGGCGAGGAGCGGCGCAGCCTCGTGCGCTTCCAGGACATTCCGGACCAGATGAAAAAAGCGGTGCTCGCGATCGAGGACTACCGCTTCTACGAACACGGCGGGGTCGACTTCGTCGGCATCCTGCGCGCCGGTTTCGCCGACCTCGCGCACGGCGGCGCCTCGCAGGGCGCGAGCACGATCACGATGCAGGTCGCGCGCAACTTCTTCCTTTCCAGCGAGAAGACCTACACGCGCAAGATCTACGAGATGCTGCTCGCCTACAAGATCGAGCGCGCGCTCACGAAAGACCAGATTCTCGAGCTGTACATGAACCAGATCTATCTGGGCGAGCGCGCGTACGGCTTTGCCGCGGCCGCGCGCGTGTACTTCGGCAAGGACCTGAAGGACATCACGCTCGCCCAGGCCGCGATGCTCGCGGGCCTCCCGAAGGCGCCGTCCGCGTATAACCCGGTCGTCAATCCGAAGCGCGCGAAGATCCGTCAGGAGTACATCCTGCGGCGCATGCTCGAGCTGAACTACATCACGCAGCAGCAGTACGACGAGGCGATCAAGGAAGAGATTCACACCAAGAACCCGGGCAACGAGTACAGCGTGCACGCCGAGTACGTCGCCGAAATGGTGCGGCAGATGATGTACGCGCAGTACAAGGACGAGACCTATACGCGCGGCCTGAACGTCACCACCACGATCGACTCCGCCGATCAGGACGCCGCGTATCACGCGGTGCGCAAGGGCGTGATGGACTACGAGCGGCGCCACGGCTATCGCGGACCGGAGGGCTTCGTGCAACTGCCCGCGGCCGGCGACGATCGCGATCAGACCATCGACGACGCGCTCACCGATCACCCGGACAACGGCGAGATCATCGCGGGCGTCGTGACCGATGCGAGCGCGAAGCAGGTGGCCGCGCAACTGGTGGACGGCACCCAGGTGACGGTGACGGGCGACGGTCTGCGCTTCGTCGCGGCGGCATTGAGCCCGCGCGCTTCGGCAACGCTGCGCATCAGGCCGGGCTCGATCGTGCGCCTGATGGCCGACGACAAGGGCAACTGGCAGATCACGCAGCTGCCGCAGGTGGAAGGCGCGCTCGTGTCGCTGACGCCGCAGGACGGTGCGATTCGCGCGCTGATCGGCGGCTTCGACTTCAACAAGAACAAGTTCAACCACATCACGCAGGCTTGGCGCCAGCCCGGTTCGAGCTTCAAGCCGTTCATCTATTCGGCCGCGCTCGACAAGGGGCTCGGACCGGCGACGATCATCAACGACGCGCCGCTGTACTTCCCGCCGAGCACGCCGGGCGGCGACGCGTGGGAGCCGAAGGACGACGATCAGCCTGATGGCCCGATGCCGATGCGCCTCGCGTTGCAGAAGTCGAAGAATCTCGTGTCGATCCGCATCCTGTCGTTCATCGGCACGAAGTACGCGCAGGACTTCGTCACGCAGCGCTTCGGCTTCGACCCCGACAAGACCCCGCCGTATCTGCCGATGGCGCTCGGCGCGGGCCTCGTCACGCCGTTGCAGTCGGCGGGCGCGTACTCGGTGTTCGCGAACGGCGGCTACCGGATCAATCCGTATCTGATCAGCGAAGTGACCGATGCGCGCGGCGTGCCGATCTCGCGCGCGCAGCCGCTCGTCGCCGGCCGCGACGCGCCGCGCACGCTCGAGCCGCGCAACGCGTACATCATGAACAGTCTGCTGCATTCGGTCGCGACCGCGGGCACCGGCGCGGGCACCAACGTGCTGCATCGCTCGGACCTGCAGGGCAAGACCGGCACGACCAACGACGCCAAGGACGGCTGGTTCGCCGGCTATCAGCAGTCGCTTGTCGCGGTCGCGTGGATGGGCTACGACCAGCCGAAGAGCCTCGGCAGCCGCGAATTCGGCGCGCAGCTCGCGCTGCCGATCTGGGTCGAGTACATGCAGCGCGCGTTGCGCGGCGTGCCGCAGGCGGAGCCGCAGCAGCCCGATGGCGTGACCGCGATGGACGGCGAACTGTTCTTCACCGACATGCTGCCGGGACATGGCTTCGTCGCGAGCATCGGCCTCGATTCGGGCACCCCGACGGCGGGCGCGAGCGACGCGGTCGGCGGAGTGGGACCGGCCGGCATGACGCCGCCGGCGGTGCCGCCGCCGAGCGTGTCGTCGAGCGAGAAGAAGCAGATCATGGATCTGTTCGAGACGAACAAGCCTTGAGGTTGTGGTTCTGAGCCGGCGCGGCTTTCGTGGTGTTTTGACGAGGGCTGCGTTGGCTGTGGGGTTGGGGGGATTGAAGAAGGGCAGGTAGTTGTGAGCTACCGTGGGGTTGCTTCGTCGTATAGAAAGACCACGGCAGGATTACGCACCATCAATATTCCCTGCACGGGTTGTTCATCATGATCGTCAGGGCAGCGGGAATTGATCCGGCTTCACGCACAGGCGCTTTTTGATCTCGGGGTGGTAGATCGAGAGGATGCCGAGCGCTGTTGCGCCGAGTCGGTTCGCGATGTTTTCTGTCAATTCTCCGCCGGGAATATCTTCGAGGCGCCATGGCGCAATGACATTTTTTCCGCGCAACGCGGCAAGGTCTGCATCCTTAACCGAGAAAACTTCGAGTTGCTGCAATTCCGGGTTATACGAAACAACAAACGATTTTGCGGTGACCATAATTACTCCGTGGCTGGTTGCGTTGGCGTCCAGTTGATCGGCTCTGCAGTTGTGATCTGAAGGCGCTTACGAAGATCGTCGTGTACGCCCGCCTGCATCAGTATCGCCAGTGCACCTAGTTTGCGGGCATCTTCATCATCGATCGGCTGCGAACTATGCTCCTGTGCATCGGGGGAATCGTCATCCCGTCGCTACGGGCCAATTTGCGATCAATGACTGACTGCACTTCGCGCCTAAAAACGGTGCATATCCTCAATTGCCGTGTTTCTTCGTCGTAGAAAACGATTGTCGCGCGGGGAGGCTTAGGCATGTCAGTATCCTCTGCAACTCTGGTAATTGGAAAACGCGCGCTGCTTATTCATCAGTCGTGGTTGGCGCCGGAGTAACTTTGATATGTGGTTTCAAATCGGGATTGGACAGCGCTAACAGATTTAGCGTTGCACCGCCGAACCGTCGTGCGAACTCGTCGTCCAGTGAGTAACCGTAGTCGGCGAGAGGCAATTCCATAGGAAAGAGACGTTGAGTAACGGCCAGTATCTTTTCAACGTCCAGGGTATACGAGATGAGCGCCTGCTTTTCTTCGGACCACATGACGACGACACATCGCTTGTTTGGGTGGTTTGCCATTAATAGTTTCTACATTGATCCGGCCCATTTTCATGTCGAGGCTAGCTCTGAAATGTATGTTGTGGGCACAGTACATAAGCCCAGGAGTATCGATACATGTTCTCTGCTATTACGCATGCGCCCGTTCCGGTTACTTTTCGTCGCACTGAGGCGGCTCGGGATGCCCGATTGAGTCCGGATGAGGGGTGACGCTGATGTATTGCTTCAATTCCGGTTGATGCACGGCCAGAAGGCCGAAGATAACGCCTCCGATGGTTCGGGCCGATTCATCATCAAGTTTGAAGTCAACATCTTCAAGAGGCCATGGAACAATCAGGGCGGAATCCATCCGTCTGGCAAGCGAGTCCCGATACAGCGTGCAAATTTTCAGTGCCTGTTGATCTTCGTCGTAAGCGATGACGACGCATCGCGGTGGCCTTTTTTCCATCTCAATCCCGTCCTCTCAAACAGTTTGCATACCGTTGCATGGCACGTTCGTGACATACACCCCATGACAACGGTTTGGCTACGTACCAAACTGAACACTCGTCTATGTCCACATTAAGCTGTAATTCGCACTCGGCTTCCTCCTCTGGCGAGAGAAACACTCCGGCGTCCTGTTCAGTATTCTCAACGGGCACAGCCTTGCTGTATTCGAACGGCTGCGCATTGCTGAGCGGCGTCGATACAGGGATGGCGATAGTCCCATCCGGCAACACGTCGCCGGGACGGGCGAACCAGATCGCGAGGTCATCCTCCCAAGGGAGCCGTGGCAATCTGGGCCGCTCAAACGAGCGAGCGGTACGTGCCACGCTTTGCTCAGGCCGGAATAGTTGCGATGGCGAGAAGGTCTCATGGTATGGCCGGGGCGGCTGTTCGATACGCACGCTGCGTCCGCCTGAGGCATGCGGCTTCGCCGCGACGGCAATCACATCGCCGCGCTCGACGGTGGTCCGCAGCATCCGGGCGAGTTGAGCCGGTGTAGCACCGCTCACATAGGCGCAGCCAGGTGCATTGCGCATGAACGTGACAAGCTGCGCTAACTGACGCGTGTCGTGCGTCAGTTCCCCTGCGCTTGCCGAAGTAATGAGCTGGCGGCCTGCACGCGCTTCGTCACTGAAGGCGTTGCCGCGATATTCGTGCCGCGTGTAGAGCGTGCAGTTCCGGTGAGTTCCAACCTTGAATTCGATCGCCATTCGCCGTCCATGCCCAAGTCAGATCAGCGGAAAAACCTATCATGGCGTCGAATCGCAAATGGCAAAAGAATGAGCCCCTGAAACCGCTGCAAAGGCTGGAGTACATCTCGGGCAGCCGTGAGAGCGCACTGTGTGGCGATTGACGATAGCGTGCAACATTGTGGGAGACTGTTTCTATTTCCATGGGACATCGGACTACCGACGATCGGATATGACCGGAAGCAAAACCCTGAAGCCTCGCCGTTGAGCGACAGCGGCGCCAATACTCATCCTTCAGAGAATCAGATCGACAGGCTCACTTCGCGCCGCCCAGACAAATCCCCGTTCGTTCAATGCGTTAGCCTGCTTGTCAGAGAGTTTTCAACAGGCTCTTCAACATAAACTGGGGATAAGTACGCCATGCTCCCTACGGAATCCCATGTTTAGTTCGGCACGTTGGCCTTCGTCGCGGTATCCGGCTCAGCCGCCGAAGTCGCAGCCGCCGCAGCCGCAGGCAACGACGCTCCCACCTCACTCACCGGCGGATTCCCCATCGCCTGAAACAACGCCGCCGTGTCGGTCAGCCGCGCGCTCGTATAGCGGATCTCGTCGAGCTGCGCATTGCGCCACTGCTGTTCGCTCGACCGCGTCGATGCAACGGGCAGCGCGCCGAGCCGGTAGCGCGCCGCCGTCTCGTTGAACACGCCCTGTGCCGAGCGCGCGGCGACGTTGGCCGCATCGAGCGATTGCGCGTCGTGATCGAGTGCGGCGAGCGTATCGGCGACGTTCTGGAACGCGGCGAGCACGGTCTGCTTGTACTGCGAGACCGTGGCCTCGTAGGTGTCCTGGGCCGCGCGGCGCTGCGCGAAGAGCGCACCGCCATGAAACAGCGGCTGCGACAGCGACGCGCCGAGGCTCCAGATCGCGCCCGCGCCCGACAGCGCGACCGGCCAGCTAAAGCCGCCTTGTCCCATCGACGCCGACAGCGACAGGCTCGGGAACATCTGCGCGGTCGCCACGCCGACGTCGACCGCCGCGGCCTTCAGCGCGGCGTCGGCGGCCTGAATATCGGGCCGCGAGCGCAGCAGTTCCGAGGGCACCACGACCGGCACCTGCTCGGGCAGATGCAACTGCGCGAGATCGAGATCGGCGGGCGCGGCGTCCGGCGTGCGGCCGAGCAGCACCGCGAGCGCGTGACGCGTCGTCAGCCATTGCTGCTTCAGCGCCGGCAGACTTGCCGACACGCTGGCCGCACTCTGCTGCGCGTTCAGCAGATCGGCATGCGATACCGCGCCGAGTTCATAGCGCCGCGCGGTGTCGCGCGCCTGATCGTTGGCGAGGCTCACGAGCCGTTCGGTCGTGTCGATCTGCGCGTGCAACGCGGCGCTCGTGAGCGCTGCGCTCACGATGTTCGCGGCAAGCGCGCGGCGTGCGGCATCGAACTGATAGACCTGCACGTTCACGCGCGCGGCGAGTGCCGCGTTCGCGAGGCGCGCGGCGCCGAACAGGTCGAAGGTGTAATGCGCCTGCAACTGGCCGACGAACACGTTGTACAGAAACGTGTTCGGTCCGGCTTCGGGAATCGCGAGCGCGCGATTGCGCGTCGCCTGGCCGCCCGCGTCGATGGTCGGCAGCAGCGAACTGCCGACCTGCGCGCGCAACTGCTCGCGCGCGGCGGCGAGACTGCGGTCGGTGGCCGCGAGCGTCGGACTGTTGCGCAGGCCTTCGTCGACGAGCGCGTTCAGCGCATCCGAGCGGTATAGCTTCCACCACTCGGGCACCGGCTGCGCGCCGCTCACGAACTGCTGCGCGACGCCTTGCGCGGGCACGGTTTGCGTCGGCAATGCTTCGGCGCCGTAGTGCGCGGGCTGCGGCATCGCGGGCGGCTCGCCGCTCGGTCCGAACGAGCAGGCGGCGAGCAGGCAGGTGACGCTTGCGATGCTCGCGGCGAGCGGGATGCGCGGGATGCCGGCCCGCGCATCGAAGCGCGGGCGGCGAGGGAGTGCGGGAATCGCCATGCGGGTGCTCATGCTCAGTTTCCGGTATGCGCGACGCCGGAGCCGGCGGGCGTCGGCGGCTCGCGCTCGTCGGTCCGCACGCGGAACGACGCGGCATACAGCGCGGGCAGATAGAACAGCGTGAGGATCGTCGCGCTCGTGATGCCGCCCATCAGCGCGGTCGCCATCGGCCCGAAGAAGTTCGAGCGCAGGAGCGGGATCAGCGCGAGCACGGCGGCCGCGGCGGTCAGCGTGATCGGCCGGAAGCGCCGCACGGTCGCGCCGACGATCGCATCGAAACGCTTGTGTCCCGCGGCGATGTCCTGTTCGATCTGATCGACGAGAATCACCGAGTTGCGCATGATGATGCCGAACATCGCAATCACGCCGAGCATCGCGACGAAGCCGAACGGCTGGCCGAACAGCAGCAAGGTGAGCACGACGCCGATCAGCCCGAGCGGCGCGGTCAGCACGACCATCAGCACGCGCGCGAAGCTTTGCAGCTGGATCATCAGCAGCGTCAGCACCGCGATCACCATGATCGGAATCTGCGCGTTGATCGAGGTTTGTCCCTTCGCGCTTTCCTCGACCGAGCCGCCGATCTCGATGCGGTAGCCGACCGGCAGCGTCGCGCGGATCGGCGCGAGCGCGCGGTCCACCGTGTGCGTGACGTCGATGCCTTGCGCACCGGCCGCGACGTCGGATTGCACGGTGATGGTCGGCTGGCGGTCGCGTTCCCAGATCACGCCGTATTCGAGGTCGTTGCGCAGCGTCCCAAGCGTGCCGAGCGGCACCGGGCCGTTCGGCGTCGGCATCGCGAGCGCGGTCAGTTGCGACGGGTCGACGCGCTCGGCGCGCGGCGCGCGCAGATCGACGCTGATCAGCTTGTCGCGTTCGCGATACTGCGTGACCGTGTAGCCCGAGAGCGTCATCGCAAGGAAGCTCGAAATGTCTTCGGACGTCACACCCAGTTCGCGCGCGCGTTTCTGGTCGATCTCGAAGTGCGCCGAGCGCTCGGCCGGTTCGTCCCAGTCGAACTGCACGTTGCGGGTGCCGTTGTTCGCGCGCATCGCCGCGGCGACGCGCTCGGCGATCGAGCGCACGGTCGCGATGTCGTCGCCGCTCACGCGGAACTGCACCGGATAGCCGACCGGCGGCCCGTTTTCGAGGCGCGACAGGCGCGTGCGGATCGCCGAGAAGTGGTCGCGCAATTGCGGTTCGAGCCACTGCGCGAGCTTCTCGCGATCCTTGACCGACTTCGCCGTGACCACGAACTGCGCGAAATTGGGCTGCTGCAATTGCTGATCGAGCGGCAGATAGAAACGCGGCGCGCCGGTGCCGACGAAGCTGACCGTGTGGTCGATCTCGGGGCGGCCTGCGAGCGTTTTTTCCAGGCGCTCGGCCTGGCGCAGCGTCGCGTCGAACGACGCGCCTTCGGGCAGCCGCACGTCGATCAGCAATTCCGGCCGGTCCGAACTCGGGAAGAACTGCTGCGGCACGAGCGAGAAGCCGGCCATCGCGAGCACGAACAGCAGCACCGTGATCGCGAGCACGACGAAGCGCCGCTCGATGCACCAGCCGATCCAGCCGCGCAGACGCGTATAGAAGCGCGTGTCGTAGATGTCGTGTTCGTGATCGTCGGGCTCGTGCGCATGACGCTTGCGCTCGGGCAGCATGTGATAGCCGAGTAGCGGAATCAGCACGACCGCGGCGAGCCACGACGCGATCAGCGCGATCGCCGAGACCTCGAAGATCGAGCGCGTGTATTCGCCCGTGCTCGATTTCGCGAGCGCGATCGGCAGGAAGCCGGAGACGGTCACGAGCGTGCCGGTCAGCATCGGAAACGCGGTGCTCGTGTAGGCGAAGGCCGCGGCGCGCGCGCGGTTCCAGCCTTGTTCTAGCTTCACCGACATCATCTCGACCGCGATGATCGCATCGTCGACGAGCAGCCCGAGCGCGAGCACGAGCGTGCCGAGCGACACCTTGTGCAGGCCGATGTCGAACAGGTACATGCACAGCGCGGTGACGGCGAGCACGACCGGAATCGAGATCACGACGACCATGCCGGTGCGCACGCCGAGCGACACGAGGCTCACGATCAGCACGATCGCGACCGCCTCGGCGACGGCTTCGAGGAAGTCGTCGACCGAGCGCGCGACCGCGTGCGGCATGCTCGACACTTCGACGAGCCTGAGGCCCGCGGGCAGCGCCGCGCGCAATTGCGTCATCTGCCGGTCGAGCGCCTGGCCGAGACGGATCACGTCGCCGCCCGGCTGCATCGTCACGCCGATGCCGAGCACCGGTTTGCCGCCGAAGCGCATCTGCGTGACGATGGGATCGTCGTAGCCGCGCTTGATCGTGGCGATATCGCCGAGACGGAACGTGCGGTTGTTGATGCGGATCAGCGTGTCGGCGAGTGCGTTGACGTCGTTGAACTGGCCGCTCGGGCGCACGAATACGCGGTCGTCGGTGGTGGTCAAGGTACCCGCAGGCGCGATCGTGTTCTGCGCGTTGATCGCCTGACCGAGTTGCTGCGGCGAAATGCCGAGGCGCGTGAGTTGCGTGTTGGCGATCTCGATGTAGATGTGCTGATCGGGGTCGCCGAAATAATCGACCTTGCCGACGCCCGGCACGCGCAGCAGCACCGTGCGCAACTGGTCCGCGTAATCGTGCAGTTGCGCGGGGGAAAAGCCGTCGCCTTCGAGCGTGTAGATGTTCGTGTAGACGTCGCCGAACTCGTCGTTGAAGAACGGTCCCTGAATGCCGGGCGGCAAGGTCGACGCGATATCGTCGACTTTCTTGCGCACCTGGTACCATGTTTCGGGTACCTGACTAACCGGCGCCGAGTCTTTCATCGAGAAGAAGATCAGCGATTCGCCCGGGCGCGAATAGCTGCGCACGAAGTCGATGTAGGGCGTTTCCTGCAGCTTGCGGCCGATGCGATCGGTCAACTGCTCCTGCACCTGGCGCGCGGTGGCGCCGGGCCAGAAGGTGCGGATCACCATCACGCGGAACGTGAAGGGCGGGTCTTCGGATTGCGCGAGGCGCGTGTACGCGAGCACGCCGAATGCGGTGGCGAGCGCGATCAGGAACACGACCAGCGCCTGGTGGCGCAGCGCCCATGCGGACAAGTTGAAGCGTCCCTCTTCATGCGGCGTGCTCATGAAGCGAAGTCCTCGGGATGTAGCGGCGCGATCGTGCGGACCTTCTCGCCCGCGCTCACGGTGTGCACGCCTTGCAGCACGACGCTTTCGCCGTCCTTCAACCCTTCGCTGACGACGATCGTGCGCTCGTTGTAGCGCACGATCGTCACGCGGCGCAGTTCGAGCGTGTTGTCCGCGGCGCGCACGACCCAGACGGCCGGCTGCTGGCTGTCGTGAAACAGCGCGGTGACGGGCAGCGTGAAGAGGCCGTGCTGCGCGGCTGCCGTGGCGAGCGGCAGGGCGGGCGTGACGTCGGCGGTCATGCCGAGCCGCACGTCCGGGCCGGCATCGGCAAGCGTGAGCCTTGCGCGCCAGGTGCGGCTTTGGGGATCGGCAGCGGGCGAGAGTTCGCGCACGCGCGCACTGAACTGGCGGCCCGGCAGCGCGGCCAGCGTAACGCTCGCGCTTTGCCCGACCGCGAACGCGGCGAGCGCGCTTTCCGGCACGTCGCATAGCACGTCGGTGTCGCCGCTCCACGCGAGGTTGTAGACGGCCTGGCCCGCCGATACGTTCTGGCCAGTGTCGGCCTGTTCCGCCGTGATGACGCCCGCATGACCGGCGACGAGCGTGGTGTACTGCAACTGGTTCTTCGCGAGCGCCAACTGCTGCTGCGCCTGATCGCGTTGCGCCTGCGCGGACGAGTAGGCGTTGCTGGTCTGCTCCAGCTGCGCCGGGGCGATCAGGTTCTCTTTCGCTTGCGCCTTGTCGCGCTCGAATTGCTGTTGCGCATAGACGAGATTGTGTTGCGCGGCGTCGAGTTGCGCCTGCGCGCTGGCGGTGCTTTTCTGCGCATCGGCGGGATCGAGCAGGGCGACGACCTCGCCGTTTTTCACGACATCGCCGAGCCGCACGCGCCGCTCGATGATCTTGCCGCCGACCCGAAACGACAGCGGCGTCGAATAGCGCGCCTGCACTTCGCCGGGCAGCGACGTCGCCTGCAGCGCCTCGCCGTCCGCATGCACGGCGAGCGCGACCACCGGACGCGGCGCGGGTGCCGCGGCTTCTTTCTTCGAGCAGGCCGCGAGGAGCGCCGCGCCTGCCAGCACGACGGCACACGTGCGGAGCAGGAGGCCATGACGCATGGACGGGGGAGACTGCTGGCGCATCGCAGACGATGCGGGAGAACCGGGACGCTTCACAATTACCCCAACTGGAGACAGCGAACGAACACGGCAAGCCGCGGCGGCCCGCCAGCGAGGACCCGTGCGCCGATCATGCAAATGGCATACGGAACCGACTCTGAATGATGCCTTGAATTCTAATACACAGCTGTATTTGAATGTCGAGGTGAATCGGAATTCTTTTCGGTGCTAGACTTGCGCCCATGAAACGGCAACGACTGACAAGAGAGCAAAGCAAGGACCAGACGCGGGAGCGTCTGCTCGATGCTGCGCAGACGACTTTTATGAAGAAAGGTTTCGTCGCGGCGAGCGTCGAAGATATTGCGGCGGCTGCGGGCTATACGCGCGGCGCGTTCTATTCGAACTTCCGCAGCAAGACCGACCTCTTTCTCGAATTACTGCGGCGCGATCACGAAACGATGCAGGCGGGGCTGCACGCGATCTTCGAGAGCGCGGCGTCGCGCGAGGAGATGGAAGCGCGCGTGCTGCATTACTACAGCACGCTGCATCGCGAGAACAAATGCTTCCTGCTGTGGGTCGAGGCCAAGCTGCTCGCGGTGCGCGACGGCCGTTTCCGGCCGCGTTTCAACGCGTTCATGCACGAGAAGCTCGAACAGCTAGCCGCGTATATCCGCGAGTTTTCGGTGCGGGTCGGCACGCCGCTGCTGATGCCGCCCGAGCAACTGGCTATCGGCCTGATGGGCCTGTGCGACGGTATGCACTTCTTCTATTCGGTCGATCCGCAGAATGTGCCGACGGAGAAGGTCGAAACGGTGCTGGCGGGATTTTTCGCGCGTGTGGTGTTCGGGCGCGAGGCGTGAGTTTCGGCTTGGGGGAATGCAGGGGGACTGCGCAGCCGGGCTCCCTCGAAGGTGGGTAGCCTTGTGGCACGGCGCGCGATCGTCAGATGGTCGCGCGCAGTTGAAATTGCGCCGAAGCGAAGCGGAGGGAAATGCGGTGAAGCCGTATTGAATTCGCGCAAGAATTACAAAAACGCGCGCAATCTACGAGCGGACCAGGCGAACTGAACGAGCGAACGCGCGACCCAGTCTGGATCGCGCGTCGGATACGACAAAACGGAAACGGCGAAAATCAGTCGACCGGCAATTGCGCGCAAAGGTCGGCGGCCGGTGCCGCGCAAGCGAACGCATATTGGCCGCTTGTATTGATGATCTTTTCCCCTGCGTGCAGGGCGACCTTGATGTCCGGGCAACGCTCGTAACCGATGTAGGCCGAGCTGGCCGCAGCGGACCAGCAGACAAGCGTAAACGCGATTTTTTCCAGAAGATGAAAGCGATGTGGCATGGCGGTAATTTCCTTTTGGCCGCCATCTTACCAGTTAACTAGGGTTTATACCTAGCTAAAACCCATAATAGACTCAAAAATAGTGGTGCGGCAGTCAGGCCGCATCGAACCTGACGGGAATGTCATGTCCAGGTCAGGGTTGGGACATGATCCGATCGATACAATCGGTTCATCGGGCAAACCCGCGCGCGCTCCTGGCGCACGGGTCGACAGGCGGCAAGCTCGCGCCGGCCCGGCTTTACCGAGGCAGGAGTCGTCCCATGAATCAACTGCAGTCGATGCGCGTGTTCGTCAAGGTGGCGGACCTCGGCAGTTTCGTCGGCGCGGCAGGCGCACTCGATCTGTCGACCGCAGTGGTCACGCGGCACGTGGCGGATCTCGAAGCGCGGCTCGGTACGCGCCTGCTTAACCGCACCACGCGTCGTCTGTCGCTGACCGAGTCCGGCGCGACCTATCTGGAGCGCGTGCGCCATATTCTCGCGGACCTCGAAGGCGTCGAGCAGATGGTGGTGGCGCGCAATCACGAGCCCGTCGGCACGCTGCGCATCGTCGCGCCGGTCGTGTTCGGGCTGCATAGTCTCGCGCCGGTCGTGCAGTCGTACGCGGCGCGCTATCCGGACGTCCTGCCCGATGTCACGCTCGCCGACCGCAACGTCGATCTGGTCGAAGAGGGTTTCGACGTCGGTATTCTGGTCGCGCGACACATGCGCAGCGCGAGCATCGTCACGCGGCGTTTGACGACCGGCTACATGACAGTCTGCGCAACGCCGGCTTATCTCGCGCAGCATGGCACGCCAACGCGCCCCGAGCATCTGCTGCAGCATTCGTGTCTGAGCCGGCCGGCCGAGCAGGGCGGCGGCGAGGAGCGCGTGTTCAAGGGGCCGGACGGCGAAGTGCGGGTGCGGCCCGTCAACGCGATCGCCGCGAACAATACCGAAATGCTGCGGCAGTTTGCCTTGCTGGGCATGGGCGTGGCGATCCTGCCGAGCTATCTGATCGGGCGCGATCTGGCGGCGGGGCGCCTCGTGCGTCTGCTCGACGACTACAGCCTGCCGCCGATCGAAATCACGATTGCCTACCCGAGCCGTCTGCATCTGCCGGCGAAGGTGCGCACCTTTATCGACCACCTGGTCGATCATTTCCAGCCCGGTAGCGGTCTCACGCGCGATTCGCGCGGCGTGGCGTTCGCGCCGTCCGTCGCGGAGCCGGTGTTCGGCATGGCGGGGGCCGACGATTTCGACACGCCCGAACTGCCGGACGCATTGCGCGAAGCAGACGAACCGGCGCGCCGCGTACCGCGTGCATCGCGTGCGCGGGTGGCGGCGGCGCCGCAGTTCTGATTTCAGCCTGATTGATCGTGGCGTTCTGCTTATGGCGGCCAGGAAGACCTGGCCGCATGTACGCCCAGCGCGGCCGCCGCGCCTAAGCCCCTAGCCCCGGACCATAGTTGCCGCTGATCAGTCGCGTGACCGACGCAATATCCACGTAGTCCTGCTCCGGCATGCCGTCGAGCATCGCCAGCACTTCGTTGCTCGCGCCGGCTTCGCGCGCGGCGTCGACGAGCGCGTCCTTATTGGTCGGAAAGCGGACTTCGCTGAGAAGATCTGCGATCTGCAAATCGATCGATTCGCCGGGGATGTCCGAGGCAGTCATGCGCATGCTCCTGTGCTTGCTGTTGTTATGGCCGCGGCGTCTTCTGCGGAGAGCCCGATGGCGTTGCCAGGGGGCCGCGAGCGCATCCGGGCACCATGCGCCCCGGCTTTCATCGTAAAACTATTCAGCCGCTCGCGCCGGATACGTCGTCGAGTCCGAACTCAGGTTTGCAGATGCTCGTTCTGCCCGGTGAGGCTGCGCTCCAGATGACGCGATTTCGGCAGCGCGATATGTTCCCATTGCTGCGGACGGTCGTCGGTGCTCGATACGCCGGGGGCAGGCGGCGCGACCGGCGCGGCGTTCGCGCGTTGCGCGAGCGTGGTGGAATCCGCGCTGTCCGGGGCGGTGCGAACCGGGGCGGCAAAGCACGAGGCGGACAGCGTCACCATGGTCAACAGTGTCGAGGTTTTCATCGCCCGACCTCCTAAGCTCATGCGGCGCTGACAGTTGAGCAAACCCCGTGCCGTTCCCGCGTCGAAAGGAAGGCGCAAGCTACAGGCGGCGTGGCGATGCACGGCCGATGCTCATTTACCATCTTAGATGGCAAATCCTGCCATGCGCGCACATTCGTGACAAAACCGCATTGTAGATTTCAGATGATGGCACGAATGCGGCAGCACCGCCTAGCGCGACGGATTCATGCGGAAGTACGCGTCGAGCAGCGACGTCTTGTAGACCACACCCGCGAGCGTCGGATGCGCGGTACTCTCGACCACCGGCAGCCGCTCGCCCTGGAACGCCATGAAGTGCTGCAGCGCGACGCCGAGCGACATGTCCGGCGTGAGCACGTCGAAATGCGGCTGCAGATAATCGGCGGCGGTCTTCGCCGACGTATCGCGTTTATCGAGCAGATCGGACGTGATGTCCTTCAGCGCGACCACGCCGAGAAACGCGCCCGACTCATTGGCGACGTACAGATACTTGACCGGATATTCGAGAAACACGCGGGTCATGTCGTGCACGGTCGCGTTCGGCGGCACGACCGTCTGCGCGGGACGGATCAGCTCGCGCATCTGCGTCGCGCGCAGGCGCGTGCGTTCCTGTTCCTCGCGATTGCGGCGCAGCGTGATCTCGTACATCGAGGTCTTGCCGATCGCGCGCGAGATGAAATACGCGACCACGCACGACACCATCAGCGGCAGCACGACCTGGTAGCTCAAGGTCATCTCGAAGATCATCAGGATCGCCATCAAGGGCGCCTGGGTCGCGCCGGCGAGGAAGGCACCCATGCCGACCATCGCATACGCATAGGCGGCCGAGGTCGCGTGCGGCCACAATTCGTGCATGCCCTGGCCGAACAGCGAGCCGACTGCCGCGCCGACGAACAGCGTCGGCGTGAAGACCCCGCCGACCGCGCCGGAGCCCGCCGTCGCCGCGGTCGCCGCGAGCTTGCAGACCAGCACGACGACGAGCGCGCTCCAGGTCCACGGCGAGTGCAGGATCGAGTTCACGACGCTGTAGCCGTTGCCCCATACCTCGGGCTCCCAGGTCGAAATGATGCCGACGATCAGGCCGCCGAGCGCAAGCCGCAGCGGTAGCGGCACAGGCAGCTTGCGAAAGCTCGCCTTCGACGCGTCGAGCAGCCGCAGGAATTGCGGCGCGGCCGCTCCGCACAGCGCACCGAGCGCGACGAAGAGCAGCACTTCCACGCCGGTCACGGTCGGAAACACCGGCATTTCGTACGGCGGCTTGTAGCCGGCGAATTCGCGCATCGTGATGTTCGCGACGACGGCCGCGACCACGACCGGCCCGAAGCTCTCCATCGCGATCGAGCCGAGCACGATCTCGGTGACGAAAAACGCGCCCGCGATCGGCGCGCTGTACGCGGACGTGATACCGGCCGCCGCGCCACAGGCCACCAGAAGGCGCAGCCGCGGCGGATCGAAGTGGACCCAGCGGCCGATCAGCGAGGCGCCGAGTGCGGCCAGTTGCACCATCGGACCTTCGCGGCCGATCGAGCCGCCGCTCGAAATCGTGAACAGCGACGACACGCTGCGCCACAGGCTCAGCCGGACCGGCACGACGCCGTCGCCGATCGCGACCGCTTCCATGTAGTCGGTGTGCGCGCATTTGTCGGCGTGACGCTGGGCGACCAGCAGAAGCAGGCCGGCGATCAGGCCGCCCGCGGCCGGCAGCCCGATGCGCATGGTCCACGGCAGGCTGCGCGCCATGTCGACGAAACTGCCGACGCGCCCGGCCATCGCGAATTGCAGCAGCTCGATGCCCTTGCGAAACACGATGGTGGCAAACGCGCCGGCGATGCCGACCACGACCGACCAGACCAGCATCGTGTGGGCATCGGAGAGACGGAACAGGCGTTGGGCGCGGGTGCGCAGCTTCAGCAGGAATGAAAGCACGTCGATGGTACGGGGCGTGAGACAGGGTTGAGGAAGGCGCACCACAACAGCAGCGCGCCCGCCTTCGATGGCGGGCGCGCTGTCGCGGATGGGCGGGTATCGGCGGCGTGGATCAAGGCGCCGCCTTGTCGAGTTCCGGGTAGTGCCGGAAGACGCAGGCTTCGTTGTGCTCGATGCGCCTGTCCGAGTTCAGATACGCGGCGATGTTCGGCCGCGCCATCACCATGTCGTGCAGCGCGGCGAGCTGCGGATAGTGCTCGCCGAAGCGCTTCAGCGCGCGCGGAAACGCGTACAGCAGACCGTCGATCAGCTGGAACATCGACAGATCGACGTAGCTGAGCGTATCGCCGACCATGAAGCGCTCGCCGGCCGGGTTCTGCTTCAGCACGCGCTCGAAGTACGCCATGAACTTCGGCAGGCGGTGGTCGATGAAGTCGTGCGCGCGCGCTTTCGAGGCGTCTTTCTGGTCTTCGTAGTAGAGCGAGCTCGAGAGCGGGTGATGCGTGTCGTGCGCTTCGGTCACGACGTCGGCGATCGTCAGTTGCAGGCCGTTCGCGACATAGCGCAGGCTTTCGGCCGCCGGCGCGAGATTCAGGCGCGGGCCGAGATAGAGCAGGATATTGGCGGTCTGCGAGATGACGAGATCGCCGTCTTTCAGGAACGGCGGCGCGAACGGCGGATACGGCTCGTCGGGGCTCGCCAGCAGCGCCATCATCGCCTCGGTGCCGAGGCCCTGCGAAGGCTTGCCGCGCGCGACTTCGACGTAGGCCACGCCGGCTTCCTCGAGGGCGAGCCGCACGAATTCGCCGCGGCCCTGCAGGCCGTCCCAGTAATAGAGTTCCAGGCTCATCGATCGATCCTCATTCCGGTTGCCCGCACGCGCTGCCGGAACAGCGCGCGCGGGCGGGTTGCATGAGCAAAGTTCGCAGCAACGAGTATGCCGCGCGAACGCGCCGAATGGGGCGCCGGAATGCGCAAAACCCCGTGCGCGGCGGGGTTGGCGTCAAGGCGGGAACGGTCTAGCGGAACAGGTACTGGACGGTCCATGTGATTCCCAGTCCGCCCGCGATCAGCCACACGTACAGGATCAGGCCGGTGCTCAGCGCTCGCGGGCCGGCTTCGCGAATCTGCGAGAGGCGGGTTTCGATGCCGAGCGCGGTCATGGCCATCGTCAGCGCGAAGGTGTCGAGCAGGTTCAGCGTCGACGTCGCGTTCTCCGGCAGCACGTGTAGCGAATTGAGCACGACGCAGGCGAGGAAGCCGAGCGCGAACCAGGGGATGGCGAGCTTGCGCGACGTGCTATTGGTATTGCCGTTGAGGTTGCCGCTCGCGGTGCCGTCCTGCGTGCCGCGCGCCGCGCGGTTCACCCACAAACCGACCACGAGCAGCACCGGCACCAGCAGCATCACGCGGGTCATTTTCACGATCGTCGCGATGTGGGTCGCCTCGGGGCTCACGTTGCTGGCCGCGCCGACCACCTGCGCGACCTCGTGGATCGTGCCGCCGAAGAAGAGCCCCGCGCCGACCGTATCGAGATGCAGCCAGCCGGCCTTGAACAGGATCGGGTAGAGAAACATCGACAGCGTGCCGAACAGCACGACACTGCCTACCGCCATCGCGCTCTTGTGCGGCTTCGATTGCAGCGTCGATTCGAAGGCGAGCACGGCGGCCGCGCCGCAGATCGCGCTGCCGGCGGCGGTCAGCAGCGCCGTGTCGCGGTCGAGCTTCATGATCTTCATGCCGGCCCACGTGCCGATCGCGAGCGTGCTGACGACGATCAGCACCGACTGCGCGAGCCCCGGCAGGCCGACCTGGGCGATTTCCTGCAGGCTCACGCGCAGGCCGAAGAACGCGACCGCGATGCGCAGCAGCTTGCGCGCCGAGAAGTTGACGCCGGCCGCCCAGCTGGCCGGCATGCCGTCGCGCAGCGCGTTGCCGTAGAGCGCGCCCGCGACGATGCCGACGATCAGCGGGCTCAGGCCCAGCCCGGCAATCGCCGGGATCGCCGCGATGCGCGTGACGGCGGCCGCGAACAGCGCGACGAACAGCACGCCGTTGAGCTGGCCGCGGGTCGAATGCGCGGCGGTGACGGCGGTGAGCGGTACGGTTGGGGTGGACATGGTGAGCGCCTCGGTATCCGGCTTGGCTGGCTGATTGCAACGGGGCTAATCCTAAATTAGATATATCGATATAAAAAATCATGATTTAGAATGTGAAGTATCGGTACAGCAGATACTTAGTCAGGATGACCCCGGATCAGCTTATAACTTTCGCCGCCGTCGCCGAGCATCGCAACATCAGCCGGGCGGCGGTGGCGCTGCATCTGTCGCAGCCGGCGGTGTCGGGCCAGCTGCGGCAGTTGCAGGACGAATTCGGCGAGCCGCTGTATCAGCGTGACGGCCGCGGCGTGCGCCTGACGCCGGCCGGCGAGCAACTGGCGAGCTATGCGGCACGGCTGCGCGACACCTGGCGCCAGGCGCATGCGTATCGCGACGCGCTGCGCGGGCTCGAACAGGGCACGCTGCGGATCGGCGCGAGCACGACGCCGGCCAGTTATCTGCTGCCGTATCTGATCGCCGAGTTTCATCAGCGCTACCCGGAGGTGACCGTGCATGCCGCCGACGGCAACACGACCGAGATTGTCGGCGCGCTCGGCGCGGTCGATATCGCGATGGTCGAAGGGCCGGTCGGCGACGATCTGCCGCCCGGCACGGCCGTGCATGCATGGCGCGAGGACGAGATCGTCGCGATCATGCCGAACTCGCATCCGCTCGCGCAGCAGGCGAGCGGCGGGCGCATCGGGCTCGCGGCGTTCGGCGCCTGGCCGCTGGTGCTACGCGAGACGGGCTCGGGTGTGCGGCAGACGGTCGAGCGCGAGTTCGCGCGCGCGGGCGTGCCGATGCGCGTGGCGCTCGAAATCGCCGGCGTCGAGGGCGTGAAAGAGGCGGTGCGGGCCGGCATGGGCGTGGGCTTCGTCTCGGCGATGTCGATGCGGCATGAGAATGGCGCGCTGCGTCTGCTGTCGCTGAGTCCCGAGCCGCTGACGCGCCGGCTGTCGATTCTGGTGCCGCATGCGAATGCGCCGTCGCGCGTGGTCGAGCAGTTTCTGGCGCTGTGTCTCGCGGAAGGGGGCGGTTGAGTTGCAGTTGGCAGGATTTGTGTGGCGGCCAGGAGCCCGATTGGCTCGATGCGCACTGTGCGAGCAGTTGCGAATCACGGAATCGTGTCTGGCGCGGTTCGCATGCTCTCGTGCCTGCTCAGCCTGGGGATTTCCTCTATGGTGCGCAGCGGTGGTCCCGCGCACTATTCGAGCATCGCAAGCGCCTCGGCGCTTTTTTTCGAAATGCTTTTGGAACCGGTTCCAAATCACAGTTTCCAGGCGGAATTGAGCGGATTCGACATGTCTGATGCAATGGAGATCGTGATCGTCGCAAGCGCGTTCGGCATGGACGCGGTGCGGGCGGGCGGTCATCTGAAATGGGCGCGCGTGGCGCGGCAGGCGGGTGCGGCGGGTTTCGAAGTGCGCCGCGAACTGTTCGCGAGCGACGCGGACGCGGTTCCCGGGCAACTGCGCGCGCTTGGCGCCGCGCTCGCGGAGCTGGGCCTGTGGTCGGTGTTTTCCACGCCCGCTTCGCTGTACACGTCCGCTGGCCGGTTCGATGCCGAGGCGCTGCGTCTCGCGCTCGACGAAGCCACGGCACTCGGCGCGCGCTTCGTCAAGCTGCAATTGGGCGGCTTTATCCATGATGCCGAGGGCTCGGCCATCGCCGCGCAACTGATGCGGGCGAAGCAGCAGGCGCGGGGCGCGCAGCCGAGGCTCGTCGTCGAAAACGGGCAACTGGCCGAAGGCGGTTCGCCCGCGCAGTTCGTCGGACTGTTCGACGCGCTCGCGCGCGAAGGCCATGCGGGTCGGCTCGGCATGACCTTCGATATCGGCAACTGGGCGTGGCTCGATGTCGCGCCGCTCGACGTGGCCGAGCGGCTCGCGCCATATGTCGAATACATCCATTGCAAAACAGCGGCCGGCGAGGGTGCGCGGCGCTTTCCGGCGGCGCCGGCCGAGGGCGACGCGCAGTTCCGTGCCGTGCTTGACCGCTTGCCGCGCCATGTGCCGCGCGGCATCGAGTTTCCGTTCGACGTGAGCCGGATCGGGACGGACGCCGCGCGTTACGTCGAATGGCTCGCGAGCGTTTAGGCAACAGGCCACGACGCATAACTCCACAGCAACGCAACACCGAGTACCCAGCACCCGCACCACCCAGGAGCCCAGCATGACCCACCCCCATCCCGCCCTCGACGTCATCACCTACGGCGAAGCCATGGCGATGTTCGTCGCCACCGAAACCGGTCCGCTCGCGGGCGTCGGGCAGTTCGCGAAGCGCATCGCCGGGGCCGATCTGAATGTCGCGACCGGCCTCGCGCGACTCGGCTTCAAGGTGGGCTGGATGAGCCGCGTCGGCGACGATTCGTTCGGCCAGTACGTGCGCGACACGCTGACCAAAGAGGGCATCGATCAGCGCTGCGTGAGCACCGACGCGCGCTATCCGACCGCCTTCCAGCTGAAGTCACGCAACGACGACGGCAGCGACCCGGCGGTCGAGTATTTCCGCAAGGGCTCGGCGGCGAGCCATCTGTCGCTCGACGACTACGTCGCCGATTACGTGCTCGGCGCGCGCCACTTGCACCTGACCGGCGTCGCGCCGGCGATCTCGGCGAGTTCGCGCGAACTCGCGTTCCATCTGGCTCGCGAAATGCGTGCGGCGGGCAGGACGATCTCGTTCGATCCGAATCTGCGCCCGACGCTGTGGCCCTCGCGAGAGGCAATGGTCGACGGGCTCAACGCGCTGGCCGCGCTGGCCGACTGGGTGCTGCCCGGCATCGGCGAGGGCGAGATTCTGACCGGCTATACGCAGCCCGAGGACATCGCGAAGTTCTATCTGGAGCGCGGTGCGCGCGGCGTGATCGTCAAGCTCGGCGCGCAGGGCGCGTACTACCGCACCGCGAGCGAGGCCGCCGTGATCGCGGGCCAGCCGGTCGCGAAGGTCGTCGATACGGTCGGCGCGGGCGACGGCTTCGCGGTCGGCGTCATCAGCGCGCTGCTCGAAGGCCGGACGCTGCCGCAGGCGGTCGCGCGCGGTAACCGGATCGGCGCGCTGGCGATTCAGGTGATCGGCGATTCCGAGGGTTTGCCGAGTCGGGCCGAGCTCGACGCGCTCGAACTGGCCGACGGAGCGCGCGTCGCGAATGCGGCGTAAGGCGGAATCGGGCATGGCCTGAAATGACCTGAAGCCGCGCGTGTCATGCGAAGTGAACGTCACTCGAATCTGAGCGGTATGTGCCCCGTATGTGCCCCGAACGTATCGGTGGAACGCATCGCGAGCGGCGGCAGCAACAGCAGCAATAGCAACGACAGCAGCAACAGCAACGACAGCAGCAATAGCAACGACAGCAGCAACAGCAACGACAGCAGCAACAGCAACGACAGCAGCAACAGCAACGACAGCAGCAACAGCAACGACAGCAGCAATAGCAACGACAGCAGCAATAGCAACGACAGCAGCAACAGCACCAGCGTCCGCGCACCCTCGCAGCATCTCGACCACAACAACAGCACGTACCGCGCGCCACGCTTTTTCATCATCGTTTAGGGAAGCCGTACAAGGAGACACCCATGACCTCATCACTCGCGATTCGCCGCTGGTGGACGATCATGCCGATCGTATTCATCACCTACAGCCTCGCCTATCTCGATCGCGCGAACTTCGGCTTTGCGTCGGCGGCCGGCATCAACGACGATCTCGGCATCGGCAAGGGCCTCGCGTCCCTGATCGGCGCGCTGTTCTTTCTCGGCTACTTCTTCTTCCAGATTCCGGGCGCGATCTACGCCGAGCGCCGCAGCGTCAAGAAGCTCGTGTTCTGGAGCCTCGTGCTGTGGGGCGGCTGCGCGGCGTTGACCGGCATGGTCAGCAACATCCCGTCGCTGATGGTGATCCGCTTCGTGCTCGGCGTCGTCGAAGCCGCCGTGATGCCGGCGATGCTGATCTTCATCAGCAACTGGTTCACGAAGAGCGAGCGCTCGCGCGCCAACACGTTCCTGATTCTCGGCAATCCGGTCACGGTGCTGTGGATGTCGGTCGTGTCGGGCTATCTCGTGCATTCGTTCGGCTGGCGCCAGATGTTCATCGCCGAGGGCGTACCCGCAGTCGTCTGGGCGGTCTGCTGGTGGTTCCTCGTCAAGGACAAGCCCGAGCAGGTGTCGTGGCTCACGCAGGAGGAAAAGGACGCGCTCGCGCAGACGCTGCGTGCCGAGCAGGCCGCGATCAAGCCGGTGCGCAACTACGGCGAGGCGTTTCGCACGCCGGCCGTCGTCAAGCTGTGCGCGCAGTATTTCTGCTGGAGCATCGGCGTGTACGGCTTCGTGCTGTGGCTGCCGTCGATCCTCAAGAACGGCTCGTCGCTCGGCATGGTCGAGACCGGCTGGCTGTCGGCGCTGCCGTATCTGGCCGCGACGATCGCGATGCTTGCGGCTTCGTGGGCATCGGATAAACTCAACCGCCGCAAGGTGTTCGTGTGGCCGTTCCTGCTGGTCGGCGCCATCGCGTTCGCGGCGTCGTACGGGCTCGGCTCGTCGCACTTCTGGGTCTCGTATGCGCTGCTCGTGATCGCGGGCGCCGCGATGTACGCGCCGTACGGCCCGTTCTTCGCGATCGTGCCGGAATTGCTGCCGAGGAACGTCGCGGGCGGCGCGATGGCGCTCATCAACAGCATGGGCGCGCTCGGTTCGTTCGTCGGCTCGTACGTGGTCGGCTATCTGAACGGCGCGACCGGCACGCCCGCCGCCTCGTATGCATTCATGAGCGTGGCGCTCGTCGCCGCGGTGATCCTGACGCTCGCCGTCAAGCCGGCCGCCGTCGAACGACGCGACTCCGCTCGCTCCACCGTCGCAAGGAAAATAAGCTGATGAAGAAGATCGTCGCCTGGAAGGCCTTACCCGAAGACGTGCTCGCGTATCTGCAACAGCATGCGCAGGTCGTGCAGGTCGATCCGTCACGGCATGACGCGTTCGTCGCCGCGCTGCGCGACGCCGACGGCGGCATCGGTGCGAGCGTGCAGATCACGCCGGCGATGCTCGACGGCGCAAGCCGCCTGAAGGCGCTCTCGACGATCTCGGTCGGCTTCGACCCGTTCGACGTCGACGACCTCACGCGCCGCGGCATCGTGCTCGCGCATACGCCGGACGTGCTGACCGAATCGACCGCCGACACCGTGTTCGCGTTGATCCTCGCGTCCGCGCGGCGCGTCGTCGAACTCGCCGAATGGGTCAAGGCGGGGCAGTGGCGCGCGAGCGTCGGTCCCGCGCAGTTCGGGCTCGACGTGCAGGGCAAGACGCTCGGCATCGTCGGGCTCGGGCGGATCGGCGGCGCGGTCGCGCGGCGCGCCGCGCTCGGCTTCAACATGACGGTGCTCTACACGAATCGCAGCGCGAACCGCGAGGCCGAACAGGCCTATGGCGCGCGGCGCGTGGAGTTGGCCGAACTGCTCGCCGAGTCCGACTTCGTCTGTCTGCAGGTGCCGCTCACGCCGCAAACGCGGCATCTGATCGGCGCGAACGAGCTGCGTGCGATGAAGAAAAGCGCGATCCTGATCAACGCGTCGCGCGGCGCGACCGTCGACGAAGCCGCGCTGATCGAGGCGCTGCAAAACGGCACGATCCACGGCGCGGGGCTCGACGTGTTCGACACCGAACCGGTGCCGGCCGATTCGCCGCTGCTGACGTTGCCGAATGTGGTGGCGCTGCCGCACATCGGTTCGGCGACGCACGAGACCCGCCATGCGATGGCGCTCGATGCGGCGCGTAATCTCGTGGCCGCGCTCGACGGCACGTTGACGAAGAACATCGTCAATCGCGCGGTGCTGGCGAAGTAAGGACGGTCGCGCGCGAGATCGATGCCGAAGCGCGCGCCGAGCCCGCCAACCGATATGAACGATGAACCTGTAAGCCGATGAGCACGCCATCCGCCACGCCGCGCCGCGCGACGATCACCGACGTCGCGCGCGAAGCCGGCACCGGCAAGACCAGCATCTCGCGCTATCTGAACGGCGAGATGAACGTGCTGTCGCCCGAGCTGCGCGCGCGCATCGAAGCGGCGATCGAGCGGCTCGACTATCAGCCGAACCAGATGGCGCGCGGGCTCAAGCGCGGACGCAACCGGCTGATCGGTATGCTGGTCGCCGACCTGACCAATCCCTATTCGGTCGAAGTGCTGCAAGGTGTCGAGGCGGCTTGCCACGCGCTCGGCCTGATGCCGCTGATTTGCCACGCGGCCAACGAAGTGGAGATGGAGCGGCGCTACCTGCAACTGCTCACGACCTATCGCGTGGAAGGCGTGATCGTCAATGCCCTCGGCGTGCGCGAGGAAACGCTGCGGCCCGTCGGCGAGGGCGGGATTCCGGCCGTGCTCGTCGATCGGCAGGTGGAAGGACTCGTCGCCGATATGGTCGGGCTCGACAATCGCGCCGCGGCCGAACTCGGCACGCGGCATCTGCTCGAACAGGGTTTCGAGCACATCTGGTTCGTCGTGCAGCCGTTCGAACAGGTCAGCTCGCGGCATCTGCGCGTGGAGGCGTTCGGCGCCGCGCTGCATGCGCAGAACCAGGCGCGCGGCCATACGCTGGTGTTGAATCTCGCGGATGCGGCCGAGGTCGAGCGCAGCCTCGCGGAACTGGATCGCGCGATCGAGGCGGTGAGCGGCGGTGACCTCGGCCGCAGCGTCGATAGCGACACCGGCAGCATGAGCGGGACCGGAACCGGCAGCGTGAGCGGCCAGCACATCGCGAATAACGCGCACGCAACCACCCGCATCGCGCTATTCGCGGCCAACGCGCCGGTCGCACTATGTCTCGCCCTGCATCTGAAGGCACGGTACGGCGCGCACTGGCAAAGCCGCGTCGCGCTCCTCTCCATCGACGACCCCGACTGGGCCGAGCTCGCCGGCGTCACGACGATCCGTCAGCCGACCTATGAAATCGGCTATCGCGCGGTCGAGTTTCTGCACGAGCGCATCGAGGGCGCGCAAACCGGCGCGCGCGACTGTCTGCTGCCGGGCGAACTGATCGTGCGCGCGTCGACTTCGCGCTGATCTGCGATCATTCGGGCTGCGGCGCGCAGCGGGTGCGCGCCGGTCATCGCAAGGAAATTCATGGTCGTCGCACCACTTACTCTCGCGAGCCTCGTGCTCGCCACGCTCGTTATCGCCGCGTTGCCGTTCCTGATCTACCGGCAGTTGCGCGAGCCGCTTGCGCTGAAACCGCGCGACGCGATCGCCGGCGTCGCTGTGTTCGCCTTGTTCGCGATGGTGATCGAGCGCGCCTTGCACGACTACCTGCTGCGCGGCAACCAGACGACCGCCGCGTTTCTTTCGCATCCGCTAGCTTTCGTCGTGTACGGCGCGCTGGCCGCGGGCATCTGCGAGGAAGTCGGGCGGTTTGTCGGCATGCGCTTTCTGGTCAGGCGCGCGATGGCGAAAGCGGCCGCTGGCACGCCCCGGGTTGCGGCGGCCGAAGGCCGTCCCGATGCCAAAGCCGACCTCAAGATTCGCGCGGGCGCGCAAGCCAGCGCACGCACGGCCGCCTTGCGCGCGGACGATGGCGCCGCGCTCAGCTACGGCCTCGGCCACGGCGGGGCGGAAGCGTGGATGGTCGGCGTGCTCGTGCAATTCCAGTGGATTCTGTTTGCGATCCTCGAAAACCGCGGCCAGCTCAGCGGCTACCTGGGCGACCTGCCGGACGAAGCGGTGATGCGCATCCATCTGATTCTGGCGAGCCTCACGCCGCAGATGGCCGGTGTCTTCGCGATCGAACGCGCGGCCGCGCTGGTGTTTCAGATCGGCCTGTCGGTGCTGATGTGGCGCGGCATGCAGGCGGGCTGGCGCGGCATCCTGCCGCTCGCGATCGTGCTGCACGCGCTGATCGACGTGCCCGCCGCGCTGTTCCAGGCGCGGCTTGTGCCGCTCGCAGCAGTGGACGCCGTGTATGCGGTGCTGGCGGTGATCGTGGTCGGAGTGCTGGTGCGCCGGTATCGGCGGCCGGAAGCGGGTGAGACAAGGGCGCATTGACGGGGGCGTGGCGGGGTGGCTGCGGGTGGCGCGATAACCTCTCGAGCCTCGCTGCGCTACGCGCCGTATCGGACCGATGGGCGCCGGATGGCGGGCGGAAGGGCGGGCTGTGGGCAAGCAACGGCCGCGAGCGCCTCGCTATCGACCGTGCCTTTCTCTAAAATGCGCCTACCTTTTTCCAGTATCCCGATTTTGCGGCGGCCTTCATGGAAGCTTACCAATACGACTGCGCGAATCCCGAGTTTGAGGAGCTGGCGCGCGTCATCAGCGATCTCTTTCCCGAGCAGACGCAGTTCATCCAGCGCGCATCCGACGACGGCACGCCCACGCTGGCGATTCACTGGGTGGCGATGCGCTTCGGCTCGACCGCGCGCCGTATCGAGATGACGGTGGTGATCGCGCCGGCCGCGCTCGCGCGTTATCGTGCGTTACCGGCCCGGTTGCGCGGACGCAGCTTCGCGGTGTTGCGGGCGTATGTCGAGGCGAGCCTCGGCTCGCTCGAAGAGATGTATGCGAACGGCGAAGCCGTGCCGCGCGACGTCACGGTGGATCTCGGCGACGAATTCGCCTGACGCGCGTCGCTCGCTGCGGTGCTAAAACGGTTCGGGGCCGATCCGGGGGGCAGCCGGAACGGCGCAACTGGGATGCGCTCGATTCGCGATTCGACTTGCGGTTCAATTCGCGGCTCAGTTTGTGACTCGATTCGCGGCTCAATCCGCGAGCCGATACACCTTCGCGAAGCGCGCGGCCTGCACGACGCCGTAGTCGCCGGGCGCATATTGCATGACCCAGTCGCCGGCCGCGCCGTGCAGCACGTCGCCGCCGGCGGCGGAGCGGGCCAGCGAGAAAGCTTCGTTCATCTGCCGGGCCAGCACGACGGCCGGGCGATTGCGATAGGCGCCGGGCTCGCCGTGCGCGAGGGCCGGGTCGGCGGGCACGTATTTGGCGTCGAAGCGTTCGCGCGACACGACCCAGCGGTCGCCGGTCGAGCCGGTGATCAACGCGTCGCCGCGCGCGTAGCGATTCGGGCCTTCGAGGCTCATTAACTGGCCTTCGACTGCGGCGAATTCGACGCCGACCGTTTCGTCCTTGACGACGCGTTGGGCGTGCGGATCGTCACGCAGATCGAGATTCCTGAGTTCGGTCATGAAGCGGATGGATAGTTGAGATTAGAGCGCGGAACGGCCGTGGTGCGTTGCCGTTTTGCGTCGAAAACTGAAGCCCACGGTTGTAGCGGATACCGCCGCACGCCGCGCACCCGAATCATGCCAGATGCGTTTGCGGGCCGGGCTGTTTTGAGATGAGACGCGCCTTGTTTCCGGCGGTGAAAAGAGAGCGGGCGAGAGCAGCCGACGTACAAGCAGGCGCACACAAGGACGAAGGTATGCACGGGCTTACCGCCTGCGCGCGCAGGCGGACGTCCCGCGCAAAAACGCCGATCGGCGCGAAGTGATGAGGCCAACGTTACATGGCCAAAGCCACGACGCCGACATGACGCCGCAAAGCGGACCGACCGGAGATCGAAGACCGTGGCCCGCTTGCGCGGCGAGGTTCGCCGCGCAAGCGTCGATGCCTTACTGCTTCGCCGCCGCGTCGCTTGCCGGTTCCGCCGCCGCCTTGCCGGCCTTGCCCTTGCCGTGATGGCCGCCGCGATGGTGAGCGCCGCCTTCCGGGCCGCCGCGATGGAACGTCGCGTCGGCGAGCTTCTTCTGCTCCGGCGACATGCTGCTATAGAGCGGGTCGAACGCGTCGACGAGCTTCTTCATGCCGTCCGCATGCGCCTGGGCGATCTGCGCGTACTGCTTCATGTCGTCGAGCGCGCTCACGTTCGCCGCGGCCTTGCGCTGCTGGAACAGCTGGCCCATCGTCTCGCCGTTGTCGCGCATCACGTCGGCGAATGCCTTCCATTGCGTTTCCTGTGCCGATGTGATCTTCAGTTGCGAGTGCAGATAGGCGATGCGGTCTTCGACGTTGCGTGCGTAGCCGGCCTTGGCCGCCGGGGCCGAGGCGGCGCTCTGCGGGGTCGCCGCGGGCGCGGAAGCCTGGGCGAACGCGCCGCCCATCGAAACGGCCGTAGCCAGCATAACCAGTGCTTTTTTCATCGAAACTCCTGATGTCGGTTCGTATTGGGACAAGGCGCGCGGCGGCGAACCGTCGCGCACCCATGGCGAATAGCGGCGCACGGCGACCGGCTGCCGCATCCGCCCGTCACCGCTATTAGTAACACGATATGCCTACAATACGTTTCCAGTGCGACAAACGCTTACAACCGAAACGAAAGGGAAATGGGCTGCGGGGCTGTCCACAGCCGATTTCGCACACCGTTGTCCAGCCTCTTGCCGGGACGCGCGATAATCCGCCATACCGCCGACCCACTTTCCTTTCCTTCGATGAGACCACCGCGCCTCGATCAGCTCGACGACCTCGACCGCAGCCTCGTTGCCCTGCTGCAAGCCAACGCCCGCGAAAGCGTCGCCAGTCTCGCGCGCCAGCTCGGCATCGCGCGCACGACCGTGATCGCGCGCATCGCGCGGCTCGAACGCAGCAACGTGATCGCCGGCTATAGCGTGCGGCTCGGCCAGGACGTGCTCGATTCGAGCATCGTCGCGTATGTCGGCATCATCATCGCGCCGAAGTACGGGCCGGCCGTGCAGAAGCGCCTCGCGAAAATGCCCGAGGTGCAGCTGCTATGCGCGGTGAGCGGCGAGTTCGATTACGTCGCGTGGCTGCGCGCCGATTCGCCCGAGCGGCTCAACGATCTGCTCGATCAGATCGGCGGTCTCGAAGGCGTCGAACGCACGACGACGTCGATCATTCTCGCGCGCAAGATCGACCGAGGCACGGTATGAGTCGGCTCAATCGACCATTCACGTTAACGGCTTTTTAATGATTTTTCGACAGATCGTCTGACGGCTTCGTCATAACGTCGAACTTTATGGTCATAGCGCAGCATTTTGCGCATATGAACTGTTCTCGCTTCTTCCTACACTGTCCTTGAAGGGTTCGGCCCGCGGGCGCCGCATGCCATGCGCGGCGCGCCTGCCTGGCTCGGAGACGGCACACGGACAACAAGGAGAAGCACATGAAAGTAGCGATTGTTGGCGCGGGTCTGATCGGTCACACGATTGCCCATCTGTTGCGCGAGACCGGCGACTACGACGTCGTCGCATTCGACCGCGATCCGCACGCGCTCGATAAGCTCGCCGTCCAGGGCATCCCGACGCGGCGCGTCGATTCCGCCGATGCCGCCGCGCTGCGCGCCGCGATCCAGGGCTTCGACGTGCTCGTCAACGCGCTGCCGTACTACCTCGCGGTCAACGTCGCGTCGGCGGCAAAGGGCGCGGGCGTGCACTATTTCGACCTGACCGAGGACGTGCGCGCGACCCACGCGATCCGTGTGCTCGCCGAAGACGCCGGGCATGCGTTCATGCCGCAATGCGGTCTCGCGCCGGGTTTCATCGGTATTGCCGCGCACGAACTCGCGAACCGCTTCACGGAAATCCGCGACGTGAAAATGCGCGTCGGCGCACTGCCGGAATTCCCGACCAACGCGCTGAAGTACAACTTGACGTGGAGCGTCGACGGTCTCATCAACGAGTATTGCCAGCCCTGCGAAGCGATTCGCGACAGCCGCACGCTGTGGGTGCAGCCGCTCGAAGGTCTCGAACATTTTTCGCTCGACGGCATCGAGTACGAAGCGTTCAACACGTCGGGCGGTCTCGGCACGCTGTGCGAGACGCTGGCGGGCCGCGTCGAATCGCTCGATTACAAGTCGGTGCGCTATCCGGGCCATCGCAACCTGATGCAGTTCCTGCTCGAAGACCTGCGTCTGTCGAGCGACCGCGACACGCTGAAGACGATCATGCGGCGCGCGGTGCCGGCGACCGAGCAGGACGTCGTGCTCGTGTTCATCACGGTGAGCGGCATGCGCGACGGTCAGCTCGTGCAGGAGGTGTTCACCCGCAAGGTCTTCGCGAAGACCGTCGGCGGCGTGCCGATGAGCGCGATCCAGATCACGACGGCCGGCGCGATGTGCGCGGTGCTTGATCTGTTCCGCGAACGCAGGCTGCCGCACCAGGGCTTCGTGCGCCAGGAGCAGGTGTCGCTCGGCGAATTCCTGGCGAATCGTTTTGGGAAGCTCTACGAGGGGCAGCCGTTCGAGGCGAGGGTGCGGGCGGCGGCCGCGGTTTGAGGGCGTGCCGGTTCGAGGGTTGAAGGTTCTGATATGTCGGGATGAGGGGCGTCGCGGTCGAGCCGACGGGCTGCGACACGCTCATGGAGCCTGAGCGCATCCGCGCAAACTTTATCGCACGTGCGGTTCGTCATCTGCCTGGTTCATCATCCGTCAGGCAACGAGCCGCGCCAGCAGCGCATCGTAATCCGCTTGCGTCGGCGCGGTGTTGTCGAACATCAGCAGATCGTCGCAAGCCGCGCCGCTCGGCACGAAGCGCCGTTGCCGGTATTCGTCCCAGTGCGCGAGCTTGTATGCGTCGTTCGGATTCGCGCGTGCGACGATCCGCTGCCGCGCCGTGTCTTCCGACGTGTGAACCCAGACGACACGCAACTCGACGTCTTGCGCGACGCCGAGCCATGCGTGATCGAACAGTTTGCGCTCGCGTACTTCGCGCGACAGCGGTCCGATCACCAGTGCGCTGATGCCAAGTTCGAGATTGTCGCGCGCGGTGTCGATGAGCCCGCGATACTCGGGGTCGCGCAGATGCTGCAGAAAAAGCGGGCTGTCGCGGTCGTTCGGATCGCCGGTCAGCATTGCCATCGCAGCCGCGCTGTAGCCGCCGAACAGCGTGTCCTTGTCGAGCAGGCAGAAGGGTTGGCCGCTCGCCTTCATCAACGGTGCGAGCAGCTTTTTCGCGAGCGTCGTCTTGCCCGTGCCCGCATGACCGCAAAAGAAAACCAGCGACGTCACGAAGGCGAATCTCCCGATGCAGCGGCGTCCTCACCGGGGGGCTGCGGATCGCGCGCGAACTTGCCGTTGGTCTCGAGCCACATGACGTTGATGATGCCGAAACCGAGGGCCACGCCCACGCCGAGAATCCAGGTGAAATACCACATCGCAGTCTCCTTGAACACGCGTCCGGCGACGCGTGCATGAAGCCGGCATGAAGCGGCATAAAGGCCGGCAAACGAGGGCGGCGGGGCGCGGCGCGTAATCGCAGGGCTTGTTGCTGCGGCCTCGCCCGCGTCCGACTCCGTCCGGTTTCCCGCAGCGGATGCGCCGAAGTACGGTACGGCGCGCACCGCAGCGCCCGCACGCGGCTAGCTTCAGGTCGATCATGAAGAAGAACGCCGCGCCACGCAAGAGGCGCGGCCCCTGGCCGTTCGGCCAGGCTGGCGGAATGGTCGTGCGTTGCTATCATGCAGGGCAGTCATGCGAGCGTTCGCGCGCTTTCGCGATGCGCTCGCGTGCGCGGATGGCGAGCGCGTCACCGATCTGAATTAATGCCGGCCGCGACGACCGCCTTGCGAAGCGCTGATGCGCGAGGCAAGGCGAAGCGCGAGGCGGACTTCGTTTTCAAGGTAATCCGAACATGCTGATCAATTGCGCCGCCTATCAGGACGGCCGGAAACTCGCCGACATCGAGATCGAGAACATCAGCGACTACGTCGCGCGTCCCGAGTGCTTCGTCTGGGTCGCGCTGAAAGACCCGGACGCCGGCGAACTCGCGATGATGAAAGACGAGTTCAATCTGCACGAACTCGCGATCGAGGACGCCCAGAACGGCCATCAGCGTCCGAAGATCGAGGAGTACGGCGATTCGCTGTTCGCCGTGATGCACACGGTCGAGACCGACGACGACGGCGAACTGATGATCGGCGAAGTCGACGTGTTCGTCGGCAGCAACTACGTGCTGTCGGTGCGCCGCGGCACGCGCACCGGCTTCCAGAACGTGCGCGCGCGCTGCGAGCGCGAGCCGCATCTGCTCAAGGAAGGCTCGGCGTTCGTGCTGTATGCGCTCGTCGATGACGTGGTCGATCGTTATTTTCCGGTCATCGAGGCGATGAGCACCGAGCTCGAAGCGCTCGAAGACCGCATCTTCGACAAGAACGATTCGGCCGCCTCGCGCGCGATCGTGCAGGACCTCTATTCGATGAAGCGCCGGCTCGTGATCCTGCAGCACCATATCGTGCCGCTGCAGGAAGCGCTCGGCAAGCTGACGGGCGGGCGCATTCCGAGCATGTGCTCGGGCATGCAGGCCTATTTTCGCGACGTCTACGACCACCTCGAACGGATCGTCCGGACCATCGAGGGACGCCGCGAAATCGTCGTGACCGCGGTGCAGGTCAACCTCGGCATGATCTCGCTCGCGGAGAGCGAGATCACCAAGCGGCTCGGCTCGTTCGCGGCGCTGTTCGCGGTGCCGACGATGATCGCGGGCATCTACGGGATGAACTTCGAGCGGATTCCCGAACTCCATTTCAAGTACGGCTATCCGGTCGTTCTGCTCGTCATGCTGGTCATCGACGTCGTGCTGTTCCAGCGCTTTCGCAAGGCCGGCTGGCTGTAG
This sequence comes from Paraburkholderia sp. Cy-641, assembly GCF_011752945.1. Classification (NCBI taxonomy): domain Bacteria; kingdom Pseudomonadati; phylum Pseudomonadota; class Betaproteobacteria; order Burkholderiales; family Burkholderiaceae; genus Paraburkholderia; species Paraburkholderia sp. Cy-641. The sequence continues at coordinate 28,009 of NZ_VWWM01000029.1, read as the reverse complement.
CCGGCCCCGGTTCAAGGGCGCTCGCGCAACGGATGCGCGGCCGCTTCGCCATGCACGAACAGGGCGCGAGGAAGGACGCGAGAAAGCGCGGGCGCCGGCGAGGCGACGCAAGCGGTGCCGGATGACGTGGCAAAAAATGTCACAAATTGGCTAAAAAGTCGTAGTGAAAGCGGTTCCATAACCAGCGGCTCCGCATTTATTCAGCAAATGCTCAAGAAAGTCGCCGGGCTGCCGTTAAATCCGGAGATAAGCGTCATGGCCGATCGATCGTGGCGCGCCGCGGCGGGCCACACACGGGGCGACAAGCACGAGCGGCGCGCAGGATGGGCGAGGTGTGAGGTGCGGAGCAAGGCGGCGCCGCGGACACGACCTTGTCCGCCAACCCCTCGGTGCCGCCCGCGAGCGGCAAGCCAGCCGCACACGGTCCGATCGACCGCGACGAAACTGCATGGGATGGGAGTCAGCGCCGAAGCGCACTCCGATCGACAGGAGAGCAACAGGTTATGGCGACGATCAAGGATGTAGCGGCTGTGGCGGGCGTGTCGTTCACGACGGTATCGCATGTGGTGAACAACTCGCGCCCGGTATCGGCCGACGTGCGCGCGAAAGTCGAACACGCGATCCGTCAACTGCACTATGTGCCGTCGGCGGTGGCGCGCTCACTGAAGGCGCGCGCCACCGCGACGATCGGACTCGTGGTGCCGAACAGCACGAACCCGTATTTCGCGGAACTCGCGCGCGGCATCGAGGACGGCTGCGCGCGCAACGGCTACTGCGTGTTCTTCTGCAATTCCGACGACGACCCCGCCAAGCAGCGCAACTATCTGCGCGTGCTGCAGGAAAAGCGCATCGACGGGCTGATCGTCGCGTCGGCCGGCGACGACGCGGTGCTCGCGCAGACGCTCGCCGACTCGCGCGAGCCGCTTGTCGTGGTCGATCGCAACATCGAGGGGCTCAACGCGGACCTCGTGCAGATCGACCACGAAAAGGGCGCCTATCTCGCGACGCGCCATCTGCTCGAACTCGGCCACGCGCGGATCGGCTGCATCACGGGGCCAGTGCAGACGGCGGTCAGCGCGATGCGTGTGCACGGCTTTATCCGCGCGATGACCGAGCGCGGCATCGAGATTGCGGATGGCGCGATCGTCGAAAGCGATTTTTCGGGCACGGGCGGCCATCGCGCGGCCGCGCAACTGTTCGAAACGGTCAGGCCGACGGCGATTTTCGCGGGCAACGACATGATGGGCATCGGCGCGCTGCGCGCCGCGGCCGAGCGCAATATCAGCGTGCCGCGCGACTGTTCGATCATCGGTTTCGACGATATCGAGCTCGGGCGTTTCACGTTTCCGTCGCTGTCTACGGTCGGGCAGTCGGTGCGCGCGCTCGGCGACATGGCCGCGCAGACCTTGATCGAGCGGATCGCCGAGGCTTCGTCGGGCAATGGCGCGCGCGCGCCGGCGAAGCGGCGCGTGGTGTCGCCGCGCCTGATCGTGCGGGAGTCGACCGCGGCGTGGGCGGGCGAGGCCCGGCGCGATCAGGCGGCGTGACCGTGCGTATGAGGCGGCGCCCGCACGAAGAAGTGCACCTATGACGCTTGGCACGCATGAAGCGGCACCTGCATAAAGTAACGCACGCGTAAAAAACACGCACCAACGCACATAAATAAGACAACGCACGCATAAGATCGCCACCGCGTCAGGTACTTGGTAACGGTTCAGCCCAGCGGCGTACAACGGAGACAGGCAAGTGGCACACAACCAAACGGCTGCGCGCGTGACGGTGGTCGGCAGTCTGAACATGGACCTCGTGGTGCGCGCGCCGCGTCTGCCGCATCCGGGCGAGACGCTCGCCGGCCGCACGTTCGCCCAGGTGGCGGGCGGCAAGGGCGGCAACCAGGCGGTCGCGGCCGCGCGGCTCGGCGCGCGGGTGTCGATGCTCGGCTGCCTCGGCGCCGATGCGAACGGCGCGCAGTTGCGCGCCGGCCTCGAAGCGGAAGGGATCGATTGCACCGCGCTCGAAACCGGCGCCGAGGCGAGCGGCGTTGCGCTGATTACCGTCGATGACGCGAGCCAGAACGCAATCGTGATCGTCGCGGGCAGCAACGGCGAAGTGACGCCCGCGACGATCGCGCGCCATGAAGCGGCTATCGCAGCCGCGGACGTCGTGATCTGCCAGCTCGAAACGCCGCCGCAGGCGGTGCGCGCGGCCCTTGCCGCGGCGCGCCGGCTCGGCAAGATCGTGATCCTCAATCCCGCGCCCGCCACCGGACCGTTGCCGGCCGACTGGCTGCCGCTCATCGACTATCTGATTCCGAACGAACTCGAAGCGGCCGCGCTAAGCGGCCTGCGGGCCGATTCGCCCGACGCCGCCGCGCAGGCCGCCGCCGCGCTGCAAGCGGCCGGCGCGCGCAACGTGCTCGTCACGCTCGGCGCGCGCGGTGTGCTCGCCGCGCTCGAAGACGCGGCCGCCACTCACTACGATGCGCCGAAAGTCGCTGCGGTCGATACGACCGCAGCCGGCGATACGTTCATCGGCGGCTTCGCGGCGCAACTCGCGCAGGGCGCGAGCGTCGGCGCGGCGATCCGCTTCGCGCAGCGCGCCGCGGCGCTTTCGGTGACACGCGCGGGCGCCCAGCCGTCGATTCCGACGCGAGCCGAGGTCGACGCTTTCACCTCATTCGCCTGAGCCCGGCTCGCCTCGGCAAGGCAAGGCGAGGCGAGGCAAGGCAAAACGCCGCTCGCTTTCTCCGCCTGCGCCAAAACAGGATCAGCCGGCTTCGCCTCACCCGGCGTCCCGCGCCCGGGTTCTGCCGCGGCAACCTCAAAACTCACGTGCCACCCAGCCTCGCCAGCGCTCGCTGCCTGCCCTGATCTCACCGTTTCAAAGCCCAACTCGCTTTCAACTGCTTACAACGTCTTTTTTCATGGACTTGAGCGTCGCGGGCTTCAAATGCTTCAAGTCTGCGAAGGCCCTGCCGTAAACGGGACTGGAAGCACGCACACAACAAAGCGCCGGAACCCGATTGTCACGCCGCCGCCATGCTGCGAATGCCGCCTCTCACTTTGCACAGCCACAGGAACACCATGTTGAACAAGGGCATTACGATCAAGGCGCGAATCGGCCTCACGATGGCTTTCCTCGCCGTGTTGCTGGTCGCGATCAGCGTTTTCGGCTTATTCGGCATCAGCCGTTCGAATAGCGCCTACCAGGACACCTTCACCAACGCGATGCCGAGCGCGACCGCCATCGATAACGCCGAGGTGTACACGGCGCGCGAGCGGCTCGTGCTCGACCGCGCCGCGTTCATGGGCGGCTCGCCCGAAGTCGCGGCGACGCTGGAGCGCGCGCGCCTGATGCGCGAGACGTCCGACACCTGGTGGAAAAAATATCTGGACCTGCCGCGCGACGCCAATGAGGACCGGCTCGCGCAGGACGTCACGGCGAAGCGCGACGCGCTGCATCAACGCATGGACGCGTTCGCGGCGGTCATCGCGGCGAACGATCATGACAAGATGGTCGGGAGCGGGAAGGGCCTGCAGGAGGATTACAACGCGCTCTCGCTCGCCGACGACGCGCTGCGCAAATTCCAGTTCGACTCGGCGAGGCAGGGCTACGACTCCGCGCAAGGCAGTTTCGACCTGTTCCGCATGGTCAGCATCGGCTCGCTGGTGGCGGGCGTGATTGCGGCGCTGCTGTCGTATCTGACGCTGAGCCGCGCGATCTCGCGGCCGCTCGACGAAGCGCTCGGCCACTTCGACGCGATCGCGGCCGGCGATCTGCGCCGGCCGGTCGTCGTCACGTCGCGCGACGAAATGGGGCAACTGCTCGACGGCATCGCCAGAATGCAGCGCAGCCTCACCGAAACGGTACGCAGCGTGCGCAGCGGCAGCGAGTCGATCGCGACCGCGACGCGCCAGATCGCCGCGGGCAACATCGATCTGTCGTCGCGCACCGAGGAGCAGGCGTCGGCGCTGCAGGAAACCGCGTCGAGCATGGACCAGCTGACCGGCACGGTCAAACAGAACGCCGACAACGCGCGCCAGGCCAGTTCGCTCGCGGCCAACGCGTCGGAGATCGCCAACAAGGGCAGCGCGGTGGTCGGCCAGGTGGTCGGCACGATGGGCGACATCAACCAGAGCTCGGCGAAGATCGCGGACATCATTTCGATCATCGAGGGCATTGCGTTCCAGACCAATATCCTCGCGCTCAACGCGGCCGTCGAGGCGGCGCGCGCCGGCGAGGAAGGGCGCGGCTTCGCGGTCGTCGCGGGCGAGGTGCGCAGCCTCGCGCAGCGCTCGTCGGCGGCGGCCAAGGAGATCAAGGAACTGATCGACACCTCGGTCGAGCGCGTGCAGTCGGGCTCGGCGCTCGTCGACGAGGCGGGCCGCACGATGACCGAGATCATCGGCGCAGTGCAGCGCGTGACCGACATCATGGGCGAGATCGCGGCGGCGTCGAAAGAGCAGAGCGGCGGCATCGACCAGGTCGCGCGCGCGGTCACGCAGATGGACGAGGTCACGCAGCAGAATGCCGCGCTCGTCGAAGAGGCGGCGGCCGCTGCGGCGTCGCTCGAAGAGCAGGCGGCGCACCTGCGCACGGCCGTGGCGGTGTTCCAGGTCGATGACGGCGGGCAGCACCCGCAGCGCGTGCAGACCGCCGGCGCACCGAGGCGCGCGATGCCGGCGGGGGCGTCGGCGGGTTTGTCCAATGCCGCTCGCGCACGCAAGCTCATGCATGCCGGTGCGCCTGCCGCCCTGCCGGGCAAGGCTTCGGCGGCGATGACGTCCGCGATGGCATCCGAAGCGCCGCTGGCGATGGCCGCGCCTGTGCGGGCGTCCACTCAGGCTGCCGCGAGCGCCGGCGGCGATCAGGATTGGGAAACGTTCTGACGTGACGTGCCCGCTGGCGAAGCGCGCGTCGGCTTTGGTTTTCCGCGCTTCCATCTGTTCCAGGGCAACGCGGCGCCAGCGCAGCCATATCGGAACATTCATTCCCGACTAACTCGCCCCGGACAGCCTCTTTCGCGCGTTCCGCGCGGCGGGACGACGACGGGCCACGCCGATGACAATCCACGGATCCAAGACTGCGCATGCGCCCGCATCCGCGGTCTTTTTTATGACACGCGCGTGAATTGACGTTTGCGTGACTCGGGCTCTCCCCGGCGCGCGCCGCGATCCGGTACATTGACGGGCACGGCCACGACCCGAGCCGGCGCCGGCCGGCGCCCCACGTGGCTTGCCCCCGAGCGCGATACCGTCGCGACGCCCCGATGAACCGTTCCATGCGCCAGCCAGAAAGGACCGACATGACGCGATACGATCTTGTGCAACGCCTCGTCGAGGCACGCCGGCAGCATCGCCCGATCGATGCGCCCGCACCCGACAGCCTGCCGCCCGATGCGGCGACCGCCTATGCGATCCAGCAGGCGGTCATCGCGGGCCTCGGCGAGTCGACCGGCGCGTGGAAGATCGGCGCGAAAACGCCGGGCGGCGCCGCGTCGGGCGCGCCGATTCCGGCGTCGCTCGCGGTGCCGTCGCCGGCGCGGCTCGCGCATGACGGGTTCTTCCGCGTGCTGCTCGAACTCGAAATCGCGTTTCGTTTCGACGAGACGATCGAGCCGCGCAACGACGCGTATGCGCGCAACGAGGTGCTCGCGAAGCTTGGCGTCGCGCTGCCCGCGATCGAGATCGTCGACAGCCGCTTCGCCGAGTGGCCCAACGTCGCGCCGCTTGCGCAACTGGCCGACGCGCAGAACAACGGCGCGCTGATCACCGGGCATCCGGTCGCGTATGCGGGCCTCGCGCGCAGCTTCGACTTCGTCTCGCCGGAGCTCGAACTCAGCGTCAACGGCCGCTCGCTCGTGCCGGAAGCGACCGGCAATCCGGCCGGCGATCCGCGCGAGTTGCTCGTGTGGTTCGTCAACCATTGCGCTGCAATGGGTATCACGATCGAACCCGGCTGGACGATCACCACCGGTTCGTACGTCGGCGCGCACAAGGTCGGCGAGCCGGGCATCGTGCGCGGCCATATCGACGGCCTCGGCGAAGTGGAAATCGAGCTGACCTGAGCGAACACACCGCAGCGGCGCGCCCGCGCCTGTCACCACCGCTGACGAAGCATCATGCAAACGGCTGCCCGAGGGCGGCCGTTCTGTTTTTCACGACGCCACGCGCTTCGCGCGCATCTAAATCGTTAATGGCCTGCGCGAGGTCGTTGCAACTTTGCGTGGGTCTTTCCGTATACACCTATGAAGGCGTCGTGGTTTGCCGCCGTGAACCAGTCATACGGACGCTTCACGCAACGATGCGTGACTCATGCGTGCAACGCGCGGAACCAAAAGCCATCGCGCGCGGACGAATCGCGTGAAGGTGCGCTAAGCGTGCAACGGACATGTAACAACTGTACATGCGTGTAGACCGCGCGTTCGTGTCGCGCGTTGAGATGGAAAGCCGTCACGCAGCATCATGACATCGGGGCTTTAGAGATGAAATGCGCATGAGCGGACAGCCGATGCCTGACGACGCGACAGTGCGGGAACGCGATGTGCAACGGCACGCTGCGGCTGCGGTGCGATGACATGGAAGCCGTGACTCAGGTGACGCAGGTCACGCGATGCGGCGGCACAATGAAGCCGCGCAATAGCGCCAACCGGCGATGCGTTGCTGAATAAAGCAGCAGTGGAGCGGAAGGAGCAGTGAGGGCGTAGCGAGGTGAGGCGGTGACGTGGTGCGGGCGGCGATGGCGTCAACGTCATCGCAACATCATGAGCGCTGCAACATGAGTGGGAAATTGTAGGTGCTTGAAACCGGGTTTCCAAGTGAGGATTGGCAGGAAGCTGTTATGGTGCGATTTTCGTAACGTAGTCCGTGAAAAAAAATTTAAAAGGGTTTAGGATGAATTCGAGCGATGTCGTTTCCGAATAGCGCGCCGCGCACGACTTCGCTCCAGACTTCGGCGAGGAGGTAGCATGGATATCTACAGCAGTTTCGCGACCCGCTTCGAGAAAACACGGGAGGACGAACTCTCGCTCGAGGAGTATCTCGCGCTCTGCAAAGACAATCCCGCCGCGTACGCCACTGCTGGCGAACGCATGTTGACGGCAATCGGGGAGCCGGAACAGATCGACACGCGCAACGATCCGCGTTTATCGCGTATCTTCGCGAACAAGGTCATCAAGGTATACCCCGCATTCCGTGAGTTCTACGGAATGGAAGAGGTGATCGAGCAGGTGGTCGCCTACTTCCGGCACTCGGCCCAGGGGCTCGAAGAAAAGAAGCAGATCCTGTATCTGTTAGGCCCGGTCGGCGGCGGCAAGTCGTCGATTGCGGAACGTCTGAAGCAACTCATGGAGCGCGTGCCGTTCTACTCGATCAAGGGCTCGCCCGTGAACGAGTCGCCGCTCGGTCTGTTCGATTACGAGGAAGACGGCCCGATCCTCGAAGAACAATACGGCATTCCACGCCGCTACCTGAAAAGCATCCTCAGTCCGTGGGCGGTCAAGCGCCTGCACGAGTACAACGGCGACATCCGCAAGTTCCGCGTGGTGCGCCGCTATCCTTCCATCCTTCGCCAGGTCGGCATCGCCAAGACCGAACCGGGCGACGAGAACAATCAGGACATCTCGTCGCTGGTCGGCAAGGTCGATATCCGCAAACTCGAACAGTACGCGCAGGACGACGCCGACGCCTACAGCTACTCGGGCGGCCTGTGCCTTGCGAATCAGGGCCTGCTCGAATTCGTCGAAATGTTCAAGGCGCCGATCAAGGTGCTGCACCCGCTGCTCACCGCGACCCAGGAAGGCAACTTCAAGGGCACGGAAGGCTTCGGCGCGATTCCGTTCGACGGCATCATCCTCGCGCACTCGAACGAGTCGGAGTGGAAGGCGTTCCGCAACAACCGCAACAACGAGGCGCTGCTCGACCGGATCTTCGTCGTGAAGGTGCCGTACTGCCTGCGCTATAGCGAAGAGGTCAAGATCTACGAGAAGCTGCTGCGCAACTCCTCGCTCGCGAATGCGGTGTGCGCGCCAGGCACGCTGAAGATGATGGCGCAGATGTCGGTGCTCACGCGCTTGCAGGAGCCCGAGAATTCGAGCCTCTTCTCGAAGATGCAGGTCTATGACGGCGAGAATCTGAAGGACACGGACCCAAAGGCCAAGTCGTACCAGGAGTATCGCGACTTTGCCGGCGTCGACGAAGGCATGACCGGCGTGTCGACCCGCTTCGCGTTCAAGATTCTGTCGCGCGTATTCAACTTCGACTCGACCGAGGTCGCGGCCAATCCGGTGCATCTGATGTACGTGCTCGAACAGCAGATCGAGCGCGAGCAGTTCCCGCCGGAAACCGAGCAGAAGTATCTGTCCTTCATCAAGGACGTGCTCGCGTCGCGCTATGCCGAATTCATCGGCAAGGAGATCCAGACCGCGTACCTGGAGTCGTACTCGGAATACGGCCAGAATATTTTCGACCGCTACGTGACCTATGCGGACTTCTGGATTCAGGACCAGGAGTTCCGCGATCACGACACGGGCGAGAGCTTCGACCGCGCCGCGTTGAACGCCGAGCTCGAGAAGATCGAGAAGCCCGCGGGCATCAGCAATCCGAAGGACTTCCGCAACGAGATCGTGAACTTCGTGCTGCGCGCGCGGGCCGCAAATGCGGGCAAGAACCCCGCGTGGATCAGCTACGAAAAGCTGCGCGTCGTGATCGAAAAGAAAATGTTCTCGAACACGGAAGAGTTGTTGCCGGTGATCTCGTTCAACGCGAAGGGCTCGGCGGAAGAGCAGCGCAAGCACGAAGACTTCGTCAATCGCATGGTGGCGAAGGGCTATACGCCGAAGCAGGTGCGCTTGCTGTGTGACTGGTATCTGCGCGTGCGCAAGTCGTCATGATGCGCGCGTGATACCGATGGTGTGCCGCCCGTACGGTTTAACCGTACGGGCAACCGGCGAGGCGCAAGCCGCATAGCGTTGCACTGCGCGGCGGGCGTTTCGCGCACCCGAAATATGAGTGCGGCCGCAGGAGATCGCGGCTGCATGGGACGGGAGACCGGGCGTGCTTCATCAAATTATCGACCGCAGGTTGGCAGGCAAGAACAAAAGTATTGCGAATCGCGAGCGTTTTTTGCGCCGCGTCAAGAACTACATTCGCCGCGCGGTTTCGGAGGCCGTGCGCGACCGCAGCATCAAGGACATTCAAAACACCCAGAGCATCACCATTCCGCGCAAGGACATCGCGGAACCGTCGTTTCGTCATGGCCCCGGCGGCAAGCGCGAAATGGTGCACCCCGGCAATTCGGACTATATCCGTGGCGACAAGATCCAGCGTCCGCAAGGCGGCGGGGGGAGCGGTGGCGGTAGCCAGGCCAGCAACGAAGGCGAAGGTCAGGACGACTTCGTGTTCGAGTTGAGCCGCGAAGAATTCATGCAGTACTTCTTCGACGACCTCGAACTGCCGCGTCTCGTCAAAACCCATCTGATGGCCGTGCCGACGTGGAAAAGCATCCGCGCGGGCTGGGCCGCCGAAGGCACGCCGAACAATATCGACGTGGTCCGCTCGTTGCGCAGTGCGCTGGGCCGGCGCATCGCGCTCGGTGCGCCGCTTGTCAACCAGTTGCGCGAGATGGAGCGGCAACTCGAAGAGCTGAAGGCCGATCCCGCCGATCGCCGCGAAGAGATCAAGCTGCTCGAAGACGACATCCACCATTTGAAGGGACGCATCTGGCGAATTCCGTTCATCGACCCGTTCGATCTGCGCTACGTGAATCGCGTGAAGCAGCCCACGCCGTCGAGTCAGGCCGTGATGTTCTGTCTGATGGATGTGTCCGGCTCGATGGACGAGCAGCGCAAGGACCTCGCCAAGCGCTTTTTCATCCTGCTGTACCTGTTTCTCAAGCGCAATTACGAGCGCATCGAGGTCGTGTTCATTCGCCATCACACGCGTGCCGAGGAAGTCGACGAAGACACGTTCTTTCACTCGACCGAAAGCGGTGGCACGGTGGTGTCGAGCGCGCTCGAACTGATGCGCAAAGTCATGGAGGAGCGCTATTCGCCGACTGAATGGAATATTTACGGGGCGCAGGCGTCGGACGGCGACAACTGGACCGACGATTCTCCGAAGTGCCGCAAGATACTCGCGGATGACATCCTGGAGAAGGTGCGGTATTTTGCGTATATTCAGGTGACGCCCGAAGAGCAGAACCTGTGGCTCGAATATGCGCAACTGGCCCTGACCCAGCCGCATATGGCGATGAAAAAGGTGGAAACCGCAGCCGATATCTATCCGGTGTTTCGCGAGCTGTTCGAGAAGCAGGCGGCGACTTCGTGACGGAACGCCCGTTGCGAGAAAGCACCTGATCGATGAAGCGCGCGGCGCGCACTCCTGCGACAAGATTCAGCACAGGTCGTATGAAAGGGCGCCGCGACGCACAAGGCGTGCCGCGGTCACAATGGGGGCATGCCGAGGCGAGGGCGGAACGGTAGCCGTCCGAGCCGGAGCAGTCTGCCATGCTGCAGCACGGGACACGCCGGAACGCCCCGCGAGGGCAAAGGGAAGTCCGTATGAACGTAGCCGATAGAAGGCCTCTGCCGTGCCCGTCCGACTGGACCTTCGAATTGATCGAAGAGTACGACTCGCATATTGCCCGTGTTGCGGAGCAATATGAGCTCGACGTGTATCCGATCCAGCTCGAACTCATCAGCGCCGAACAGATGATGGACGCGTACGCGTCCGTCGGCATGCCCGTGAACTACCGTCACTGGTCGTTCGGCAAACACTTTCTTGCCACCGAAAAAAGCTACCGTCGTGGACAGATGGGGCTCGCGTATGAAATCGTCATCAACTCGAACCCCTGCATCGCGTATCTGATGGAAGAGAACACGATGACGATGCAGGCGCTCGTCATCGCGCATGCGGCCTACGGGCACAACTCGTTCTTCAAGGGCAACTATCTGTTCAAGCTCTGGACCGATGCCCACGCGATCATCGACTACCTCGTCTATGCGAAGAATTACATTGCCGAGTGCGAGGAACGCTTTGGGCTCGACCGTGTCGAGGAACTGCTCGATTCGTGCCATGCGCTGATGAACTATGGCGTGGACCGCTACAAGCGCCCGCAGAAACTGTCGCTCGAACGGGAATTCGCCGCGCGCCGCGAACGCGAGGCGTATCTGCAATCGCAGGTCAACGAGTTGTGGCGCACGCTGCCGACGCGGCATACGCCGTTGCCCGAGGAAGTCGAGGAGCGCTTTCCGCCCGAGCCGCAGGAAAACCTGCTGTATTTCGCGGAGAAAAACGCGCCGCTGCTCGAACCGTGGGAGCGCGAAGTGATTCGCATCGTGCGCAAGATCGGCCAGTACTTCTATCCGCAGCGGCAGACCCAGGTCATGAACGAAGGCTGGGCGACGTTCTGGCACTACACGCTGCTCAATACGATGTACAACCAGGGCAAGCTCGAAGACGGCTTCATGATGGAGTTTCTCCATTCGCACAGCAACGTCGTCTATCAGCCGCCGGTCACGAAGCCGTACTACAGCGGCATCAATCCGTATGCGCTCGGTTTTTCGATGATGAGCGACATTCGCCGCATCTGCGAGGCGCCGAGCGAGGAAGACCGCAAGTGGTTTCCGGAGTTGGCCGGCAGTCCGTGGCTGCCCGCGATGCATTACGCGATGCGCAACTTCAAGGACGAGAGCTTCGTCGCGCAGTATCTGTCGCCGCACCTGATCCGCGAAATGCGCCTGTTCTCGGTGCTCGACGACGACATGCGCGATGCGCTCGAAGTCTCGGCGATTCACGACGACAGCGGCTATCAGTACGTGCGCCAGGCGTTGTCGCGGCAGTACGACATGCATCACCGCGAGCCGAACATTCAGGTGTGGGCGGTCAATACGCGCGGCGATCGCAGCCTGACGCTGCGGCACTTCATGAGCGACAACCGGCATCTGTCGTCCGATAGCGATGAAGTGCTCAAGCACATGGCGCGGCTGTGGCAGTTCGACGTGTACCTCGAAAGCGTCGATGAGAACGGCACTGTCAGAAAGCGTTACGAGTGCCGCTATGTGCCGCCTTCGGTGAGGGTTTGATGGTGTGGCGGGTTGGATCCGCCTGAGGGTCCGCCTGATTCTGTTGCTGCGCCGTTTCGCTTCAATCCAAAGCCCTGGCTGGTCTTGCGACTGGCCGGGGCTTGGTGTTTATTGCGAGTGGAGTTTGCGCTCAGGCTTTGCCTTCGGGCATGTCACGATGCGGATGCACGACCTGGCGAACCTATCGCTCGCTTTATGAGTCGTGCCTTCCTTCCAGCGAGGCCGAATCCCATCTGCCGAGCGCTGCGGCATCGGCGAGCATGCCGACCGTGATCGGCACGCGTTCAAGTGCGCCGTGCTTTTTCCTGAAGAGCACGGTGACGAGCGAGAGGATGAGGCCGGACCCTTCGTTCACGAAGTAGCGATCGAAGCTGAAGTCGCCGACGTCGACGTTGAAGGCGTCGAAAAACTTCTCCATGAACGTCTCGGCTTCAATGCCTGTCAGGTCCAGGTCGTCTGTGAGCTTCGTTTGAGCGGTAACCTGCTTGCGCTGCGAGATTCCGGTTCGTGCGCGCACGAATTCTTCGATGGCGCCCAGCCGTTGATGGTCCATTAGTACACCCGGTCTTCCGGTTTCACGAGCAGGTTGTAGTGTCTGATACTTTTGTAGGTAATGGTTGTCGCATCGTAGGCGAGAAACACTTCTCCGATGACTGGGATTGATCGCCCTACGAATACACCGAGATTGTTTGTGAAGAGGATTTTCAGTTTGCGTACGCTTTGCAATGTGAGCGTCGGAAGTATACGAAACTTGATCTCGTAGTCCAGATGCCGGCGAGAAACACGCGATGCGATCGATGTGCCTTTCGTTGTGCCTATTGGTTTGCGCCGTGTTGGCAGGAACGGCCAGCCGGCGAGAATTGCCGAAACGCTCACGAGATCATCGACGCCCAGTCGTTGCGATGCCTCGTCCAGAAAGACCAGAAAGAAGAGTTCAGACGGAGAGAGATAGGTGTGAACGCCATAATTATAGGTAGTACTCATAGTTCCTCCATTAAATCGTCGGAGGAATATAGCAAGCGCGAATTTCGGGATGGCGCCGATTGTCAAAGTTTGACAATCGGTAGAGAAAGACTTGGCTATGTCGAGACTCAGAGAAGTCCTGTGGCTACCTGTAACACACGCCATCAAGGATGGTGCCATGACACAATAAACCCATACGCCCGTGCGTACAAAACCAACAGAAACAAAATACCCTCAACTCACAACAAGCCGCATCCCCCACGCATGCAACAGATCGCGCAGCGTCTCGGCCTGTTCCATCTTCGCGTCGCCTCGCAGATGAATCTGCACAGCACGGCCCGCGATGCCGTCGATCGGTTGCGCGAGCCATAACTCCACGGCAAGCCCGAGGCCGTCCGGCTGATTGTCGAGAACAGGCTCGATCACGCGCGGTCTGAAACAGGCATGCTCTGACATGGCGAATCCCCTCTGCTGCGATGACGGAACGCCTTTATCGTAATCAGCGGCACGGATAGGGCCAAGCAACAAATACGCGTTTGCTAAGCAAGGAATGCTTAGCAGAAAAATCGTGTTCGACGTCGCACTGATCGGTGCACGCCCGGCACCGCTGTCGTGTCAGGCCGCCGCTTCACGCGGCGCACCGCCGGTCAGCGAAACGATGAAATCGAGGAACGCGCGCACCTTGGCCGGCGGATGATGCCGCGACGGATACAGCGCATATAGCGGATACACCGCGTCGCCCCAGTCCGGAAACAGATCGACGAGCTTGCCGCTCGCGAGCAGCGATTCCGCCCCGAGCCCGGGAATCTGCGCGATGCCCTGGCCCGCGACGCAGGTGCTATGCAAGGTCCCCACGTCGTTGACGGTCAGGCGTCCTTGCGGCGTAATCACGAGCTTCCTGCGGCCGCGATGGAATGCCCACGTGAACGGATAGCCCGTCGACGGATCGCGAAACTTGATGCACACATGCTTGCCGCTTTCGAGTTCGGTCGGGCTCGCGGGCTGCCCATGCTTCTTCAGATACGACGGCGCGGCCACGGTCAGAATGCGCGTGTCGAGCAGCTTGCGCGCGACGAGCGTCGAGATGAGCGGCTCGCCGAAGCGGATCGCGAGATCGAAGCCATCGGCGACCATATCGCCGAGCTGGTCGCGCGTCACGAGTTCGAGCTGCAGATCGTGATGCTTGTCGACGAAGCTGCCGAGCCTCGGCCCCAGCACGAGCCGCGAGAAGAACGGGTCCATGTTGACGCGCAGCCGGCCGCGCACTGCGGTCGCGCCTTGAGCGGCCGATGCCGCCGCTTCCTCGAGGCCGCTCAGCAGCGGCACGATCTGTTCGTAGAAGCGCCGGCCTTCGTCGGTCAGCGTGACCGAGCGCGTGGTGCGATCGAAGAGCCGGATGCCGAGGCGCGCTTCGAGCCGCGCAACCGAACGGCTCACGCCCGATTGCGACATGTCGAGCGCTTCACCGGCGGCCGCGAAACTGCCGCAATCGACGATCGCCGTCAGCACGCCCATGCCGTTGAGCATGCGCTCGTCAAATGGCATCTGAATTCCTTGCAGATATCCGTGATGCCCGACATGCTAACTCGAAAGTCTGTCCGATTTCACACGCTGACGTGCGAAAGTGACACCCGTTGCGCATAATGGATGAGAAACCGGCATGAACGGGTCAAAAGGCATGCTCGGGTGTCAAGCATGCCGCAGCGGCGAAGCGCGCCGGTCGAAGCGCCTATTTGGTCGTATAACCGCCGTTGATCAGAATCGTCTGCCCCGTGATCCACCATCCGTCGCTGACCAGATGACGGATGAAGGGCACGACGTCGCCGATATCGGTGAGCCCGGTTCGGGAGAATTTCGACAGCGCTGCCGCGCTCTTGTGATACTCCACCGCATCCGCGCCTTCCGCCGGATAGAAGAACGGCGTGTCCATCGGACCCGGGCCGACCGCCGTCACCGAAATGCCGCGCTCGCCGAACTCCTTCGCCGCCGCGCGGGTGAAGTGCTCGACGGGCGCCTTGGTGCCGGCATAGGCCGCATAGAACGGCGTGAACGCGCCGAGCAGCGAAGTGACGAGGGTGACGATCTTGCCGTTGTCGGCGACGTGCTTGCCGGCCTCGCGCAGAAAGAAGAACGCCGACTTGGCGTTCACGGCGCTCATCTCGTCGTATTCCGCTTCGCTGATTTCCGTGAATGGCTTCTTCAGCACCTTGCCGACCGTGTTGATCGCGATGTCGGGGCGGCCCACGGCGGCAACGACGTCGGCGAATAACTTCTCCATCGCGCTCGCCTGCGTGAGGTTCGCCTGGAATGCAACAGCCTGTGCGCCGGCCGCCTGGATCGCGGCGACCGTGCTGTCGGCATCGGCCTTGGTGCTCGCGCTGTTGTAATGGACGGCCACCGCTTTCGCGCCATGTTTGGCCAGATCGCGTGCAATCAACCCACCGAGGTTCTTCGCTCCGCCTGCGATCAGGACGGTTTTGCCTGCAATGCTGTGGTCTGCCATATCGTGTCTCCGTCGAAGTTGCGCGGTGTGCGACATGCAACCGCGTGATTCACCGATGATATAGTCCTTAAAAAACAGATAAAGCCCTTGGTTCTGACAGGACTGAACAGAAATACCGACCAATTGCACGCGCCAGCGTCACCTGTTCAGGCGAGCGACGCTCGTCTGCCGCCGTCTGCGAATACGCCTATGGACCGAATCGACCTGCTCCGTATCTTTGCCCGCGTCGTGGAGTGCGCCAACTTCACGCGAGCCGCCGACACCCTGGCGATGCCGCGTTCCTCCGTGTCCGCCGCCATCCAGGAGCTCGAGGGCCGTCTCGGCACGCGCCTGCTGCACCGGACGACGCGCAAGGTGTCGGCCACGCTCGATGGCTCGGCCTTATACGAGCGTTGCCTGCATCTGATCGCCGACATGGAGGACACGGAAAATCTGTTCCGCCAGACGCGCAGCACGCCCAGCGGCAAGTTGCGCGTGGACATGCCGGCGCGCATCGGCCGTCTGATCGTTGCGCCGGCGCTGCCCGGCTTCCTCGAGCGATATCCGCAGATCGATATCGAGATCGGCATGACGGATCGCGTCATCGACCTGGTCGAGGAGCGAGTCGATTGCGTGCTGCGGGTCGGTACGCCGCCCAATTCTGCGCATAACTCAGCGCTGTCCGCGCGCAGCGTGGGTGACCTGGCGCTCATCAATGTGGCGAGTCCGGCCTATCTGCAGCGTCATGGTGTGCCCGAGCGTCCCGAGGATCTCGACGATCACTGGATGGTGGGCTACACCTCGCGGTCCAGCGCGCAGGTTGCGTCATGGGAATGGATGGAAGGCGGCGTGAGGCGGGCGATGCCGCTCAGGTGCCGGGTCAGCGTCAATAGTGCGGAAGCGTATATCGCGTGCTGCCTGTCGGGTGTCGGTCTCATTCAGATTCCTGCCTATGACGTGCAAGCGCATTTGCGGACGGGCGAACTCGTGGAAATTCTCGGTGCGTATCGTGCAGCGCCCATGCCCATGATGTTGCTTTACCCGCAGCGGCAGCAACTCTCCCGTCGCCTGCACGTTTTCGCGGATTGGCTCGAAGCGTTGCTCGTTGCGGCTTGCATCCGGTCTGTTGCGTCGTGATGGGTTTCGTTCAGGCCAGGAAACATGGCGGACCTCGCACGCCGGTAGTGCGTTTACCTTTCCCGAAATCGTAAATAGATGTATCAAATCGTTTTTTCTTGACTCGTGAAAAAACGGCTATTAGCGTAATTTTATAGTGGCAGTGCATGCTATACGCGTCAAGCAAAAAATCCCGATTAATCTTTAATGCTGTTTTTTAAAATATTAAAAACTGGCGAATAAATATTATCGATAATCGCCATTCCGGTCGGGCAATCCGGTTTCGGAAAAAACGATGTTTCACCCGCTATCGACGGGCGGTATTTTCGTTACCGGATGGCTCGAGTTCAAACACGGGAGTGGGCCAGCTCCGCCTGAAGGCACCGCTCGTCTGACCGTTACCGGTCCGGGCGTTTCCCCGGCGATCGTGCCGCGCGGCGCGCACAGACTGTTACATAAAGACCGACGGGAGAAGTGCACGAAGCCGGTTCAAAGGTCATTACTGTCAATACGACCATTCCAGATCAACACGCCAAATCAACACGCCGATAAGGACAATGTCATGAAAAAAACTTTGCCGTTTTATGATCGCCATGCCCGAACACTCGTCGCGTCGTCACTCGTGATTGCACTACTCGGTCTGAGTGCCTGCAACCAGAAGAGTAATGACAGCAACGACAATGTCCCGGCCGCGAGTCAACCGGCCGCCGCGAGCGTAGCCGATGCGGCCAGCGCCGCCTCGGCCGCGCAGCCGGCGCCGGTCGCCTACACGCCGCCGAGCGCGGACCAGCTCTACCAGCTGGTCGCGCCGATCGCGCTGTTTCCGGACAAGCTCGTCGCGCTGGTGCTGGCCGGCTCGACTTACCCGGACCAGATTGAGGCCGCCAACACATGGCTCGGACAGAACCCGACGCTCAAGGGCACCGCGCTGACGTCGGCCGCGGATGCGCAACCGTGGGACGCGTCCGTCAAGGCGCTTGCGGCATTCCCGGCGACGCTCTCGCAGATGGCGTTGAACATGGAGTGGACCACCGCGCTCGGTCAGGCCTACTACCACGATCCGAACGACGTGCTGAACGCCATCCAGGTGATGCGCCAGCGTGCGAAGTCGGCGAACCATCTCAGCTCGGGCAGCCAGTTGCGCGTCACACAGACCACACAGAGCGCGCCGCCGCCGTCCTATACGCCGGCGCCCAGCGGCCCGGCGATTTATGAAGGACCGCCGATCGTACCGCCGCCGCCGCAGACCATCGTGATCGAGCCGACCCGTCCCGACTTGGTCTATGTGCCGGTCTACAACCCGGCTGTCGTCTACGGCACCGCCGCCGTCTACCCGGGCTATGCCTACCGGCCGGTCTACGGCACGGGCGCGGTGGTGACGGCGGGCGTGCTGTCGTTCGGCGTAGGCATTGCCGTCGGCGCGCTGTTCAGCCACCACGACTGGGGCTGGCACGCCTGGGACGTGAACTGGGGCGCACCGCATGCGGGCGGTCCCGCGTGGGGCAACTGGCAGCGGCCGGCCGTGGTGTATGACCACAAGACCTATATCTCGAAGTCGACGACCGTCGTCAATAACATCAACAACGTCCACAACACGCGGATCACGAACAACTACGGCACGACCAATAACAACGTCGGCAACCTGATCAATCGCGGTGCGCCGCCTGCCGGGAATGCGGCCGCGCAGCAGATGCGCGAGCAGGCGGCTCGGGGGAATCCGGCCACGATGTCCATGCCGCATTTCGGCGCGAACGCCGCGCAGCCCGGCGAGCGGCCGACGTCGCATGCGGGCGGGAACCATCCGAACGCCATGGGTACGCCTTCCGGCGCGCAGCATTCCGTGGCGCAGATGCATGCCCAGCGTGGCGAACCGCCTCAAGGCGCGGCTCATCCACCCGCCGATGCGATGCCGGGTCCCAACGGAGCGCATGAGCCGAACGCAGCGAACGGCACGACGCATGATATGCCGATGCGGCAGGAAGCGGAGCAGCGCAGCGAGGCCGAGGCGCAGCGCAATGCGCAGCCCGCACCGACCCCGCAGCCTCAGCAGCACGAGATGCAGCAGCACGAAGCGCCGAGCCCGGCACAGGCGCCGAGGCCAGCGGGACATGCGCCGCACCCGCATCCCGCACGGGCTCACGCGGCAGCTCATCCGCAGGGGCATGCGAGACAGGAGCGGCGCTGATTCCTCAGTGAATCCGCTGTGATTTCGCAATGAAGAGCGAAGGTTCGAGGCGGGTTGCGGGCCGGTCGTCGATCCTCGCGTGAGGCGCGCGCAACCATGGCGCGTCTCACGACCGAGATGCGGCGTTCGGCGTTATGCCAATGCTCCGGCGAGCCCGCGACGCAAACCCAGTCGTTCAACCGCCGCGTGTCAGCGCACGTGCGCCCATGGGCTTCGCTCAACGCCCCGTGCTTGGCGCCGCCTGGCCGCGAATCGCGGGCGTGCCGGACGGATGATCGAGGTGACGGAAGACCCACGCGGACACGAGCGTAATCACGCCCACGCAGACGAACGCGAGGCGAAAGCCGAGCGCCGCCGAACCCCATTGCGCGGAGAACAGGTTCACGAGCCCGCCGCCGATCGATACGCCGAGGCCGATCGCGAGCATCTGCACCATCGAGAACAGGCTGTTGCCGGCGCCGGCGTCTTCGTGCGAGAGGTCCTTGAGCGTGACGCTGTTCATCGCCGCGAACTGCATCGAATTGGCCGCGCCGAATACCGCGAGGATCACGATCTCGACGATCAGCGGCGTGCCGCGCGAAATCAGCGAGAACGCGACGATCGACGAGCCGACGATGATCGTGTTGACGAGCAGGAACGTCTCGTAGCCGTAGCGGCGCACGAGCGGCGCGATCCAGCGCTTGGAGAGCGTGCCGGCCAGGGCCGCGGGCAACATCATGAGGCCCGAATGCAGCGGCGAATAACCGAG
Organism: Paraburkholderia sp. Cy-641; assembly: GCF_011752945.1. Taxonomy (NCBI): domain Bacteria; kingdom Pseudomonadati; phylum Pseudomonadota; class Betaproteobacteria; order Burkholderiales; family Burkholderiaceae; genus Paraburkholderia; species Paraburkholderia sp. Cy-641. The sequence goes on along the minus strand of NZ_VWWM01000029.1, from coordinate 8,433 downwards.
TTGCAATTGCAACAGCAGCGGCACGAGAAACGGCACGGCGCTCGAACCGACCCGGCAGACGAGATTGCCGATCAGTCCGACGCTGAAATTCGGCTCGCCGAATAGCGAGAGCCTGAAGAGCGGGTCACGCCGATGCTTCGCGTACGGAATGTAGGCGAGCGCGCTCGCGACCGCCAGAGCGAACAGGCCCGCCGACCATGCCGCGCGATGCGAGGGCACCGGCGCGTCGATCGCGAGCGAAAACGCGATCATGCACAGCGACAGCAGAATGCAGCCGATGAAGTCGAACGGCGGCGCTTTGGTTGCGTCGTGCGAGGGCAGATAGCGCTGCACCGCATACAGACCGACGATGCCGATCGGCACGTTGATGAGGAAGATCCAGTGCCACGTGATCGCCTGCACGAACCAGCCGCCGAGCGTCGGCCCGGCGATCGGCCCCAACTGGCCCGCGATCGACACGAACGCGAGCGCCGAGACGTACTGCTCGCCCGATACGCTGCGCAGCACCGCGAGCCGTCCGATCGGCAGCAGCATCGAGCCGCCGAGGCCTTGCAGCACGCGCGCGAGCACGAGCTGGCCGAGCGTATGCGCGCTCGCGCAGCACAGCGAGCCGAGCACGAACACGAGAATCGCCGCGAAGTAGACGCGGCGCGAACCGAAGCGGTCGGCGAGCCAGCCGGAGGCGGGCGTGAGCATCGCCATCGTCAGCGTGTAGGCGACCACGATGGGCTGCATCGCGAGCGGCGCGACGTGCAGGCTGTTCGCGATCGAGGGCAGGGCGGTGTTGACGATCGTCGTGTCGAGCGACTGCATGAAGAAGCCGGCGGCGACGATCCAGAGTAGCGCGGAGTGGGAAGAATCCTTGGTCATTTTTCGACGGCGCGATGCGGCGGCAGTGGCCGGTGCGTTGGCCATGGTGGCGACCGAAGGAACGCGAAGGAACCAATACGCCGCGGCGGGAAGGTCGCGGCGTACCTGTGCGATCTCGGTCACAGTGTGCCGCCCGAGCCGGGTAAGCGGGAATTCCGTCATCTTATTGACATCTCCGTCAATCGGGAACCCCACTAGGTTTGCTGACTGTTATCGACTTTGCCGATAAGCAGCGCGACAATGCCGCATGCTCAATCCGATCTGGCTCAAAACCTTCTCGACCGTCGCGGCCTGCCATAGCTTCACCGAGGCGGGGCGGCGGCTCAATCTCACGCAGTCGAGCGTCAGCGAACATGTCCGGCGGCTCGAACAGAGCGTGGGCCGGCGCCTGTTCGTGCGCGACACGCATTCGCTCGCGCTGACGCTCGACGGCGAAGCCATGCTCGCGCATGCGAGCGTGATCCTGCAGGCGCTGTCGCGCGCGGAATCGCAGTTTCGCGCGCCGCGCCTCAAGGGACGCGTGCGGCTAGGCTCGTCGGACGACATCGCGCTCGGTCCGCTGCCGACCGTGCTGGCGGCATTTCGCAACGCGCATCCCGACGTCGAGCTCGAAATCACGATCGGCATGACCGGCCGGCTGTACGAACTGCTCGACGCGGGCGCGATCGATCTGCTGGTCGGCAAGCGCCGGCTCGGCGACCGGCGCGGCGTGCCGCTGTTCTCCGGGCGGCTCGAATGGCTCGCGCGCACGGGCACGCTTGTCGATCCGGGGCAGCCGCTGCCGCTGATCCTCGCCGCCGAGCCGAGCGTGACGCGCGCGGTCGTGCTCGACGCGCTGGCGGAGGCGGGTGCGAGCTGGCAAGTGGTCTGCACAAGCAGCAGTCACTCGGGCAGCATCGCGGCCGCGCGCGGCGGGCTCGGCATTACGGTGTGTCCGCAGTACCTCGTCGCGCGCGGGCTCGCGGCGCCGCTGAACGCGGCCGCGCTGCCGACGCTGCCGTCGGTGGAATTCATCGCGCTCGCGGCGAAGCGCCTGAGCCGCCCGGCGGGCACGCTGCTGCAATTGCTGCACGACAGCGATCTGCGCGGTTCGTGGATCGGCGAGTGACCGGAAGGCATGGGTGGGGCACGGCGTTTGCGGGGTGCTGAACGCGCATCGAGCGCGTTCAGCATCCTTACCGCCGACGATGGCATCGTTGCCGCTGTCCGGGCGATTCGGTATGGTGGGTTATCGGCAGTCTGATTGCCGTTGCGCGTTTTGATTGCGCGCGCGCCTGCCGTCGTTTTTATCGATGCTTCCCGGACCCGGAGAACCCGCCCATGACCGCCACCGCCGACCTATCGCAACCGATCCGCACCGATGTCCTGATCGTCGGCGCCGGTCCCGTGGGCCTGTTCGCCGCGTTCGAGGCCGGTGTGATCGGTCTCACCTGCCAGATCGTCGATGGGCTCGGCCGGGTCGGCGGCCAGTGCATCGAGCTCTATCCCGACAAGCCGATCTACGACATTCCCGCGATTGCGTCGTGTACCGCGCGCGAACTGGTCGAGCGTCTACAGGCGCAGGTGAAGCCGTTCGACGTGCCGATCCATCTCGACCAGCGCGTCGAAACGGTCGAGCAGCGCGACGACGGACGCTGGACCGTGCGCACGCATCGCGGCCTCGTCTTCGATGTCGCGGCGATCCTGCTCGCCGCCGGCAACGGCGCATTCGTGCCGCAAAAACTCGTGCTTCCCGAAGCCGCGCCGCTCGAAAAGCGCCACGTGCACTACAGCGTGCCGCGGCTCGCCGATTTCGCCGGCAAGCGCGTGGTCGTCGCGGGCGGCGGCGATTCCGCGCTCGACTGGGCACTCGCCTTGCGCGGGGTCGCGCGGCGCGTCACGCTCGTGCATCGGCGCGCCGGTTTCAGCGCGGCCGATTCGAGCGTCGCGCAGATGCGGCGCGCGGTCGACGCGGGCGAGATGGATTTCATCGTCGGCGCGATCGCGGGGCTTGGCGTCGAGGACGGCGCATTGAAATCGCTGACGCTGCGGCATATCGACGGCGAGACGCAGATCGAGACCGAGCATCTGATCGCGCTGTATGGACTCGTCGCCGACCTCGGCCCGATCGCGCAGTGGGGGCTGACGCTTCACGGCGGACGTATCGACGTCGATACGTCGAACTACGAAAGTTCGCGGCCCGGCATCTTCGCGGTCGGCGACATCGCGAATTATCCGAACAAACAGAAGCTCATTCTGTCGGGCTTTCACGAAGCGTCGCTCGCGTTGCGCAAGGCATATGGCTATGCGTATCCGGACAAAAAACGCGTACACGTCCATTCGAGTTACGACGCGAAGCTCGCGGAAAAGATCGGTTCGGCGGGGTGAGCGGTGGGCCATAGAACAGTTTGCCGTACGTGACCGCGGTCCTGCGTTATTTGCCGGCTGGCTGACTCGATGCCGCAGCGACATGCGCGGCATCGCCTTTCCTTTTGGCATCCTGATGAAAATCCTGCCGACGATCGCGAATACGTTTTTCAATCGCGAGCGTCCCGTTGCAATGCGGCGGCTGGCCCGACAACTCATTCACTGAGCAATCCGATAAATAGCGCGCCGGAATACGCGTACAACGACATGCGGCGCGGCGCAACGTTGCAGTAAATACGGAGTGGCAAAGCAGGGCCCGGCGTATAAGCTGTGCGCCTTATAAGCCTGAAATCTGCGAAAGATTCGCGCAGTGCCGCCAACGCGCCTGTGCACCCCGGCCAACCGAGGGGCCGATCATGCACGCATCGCGCGGCGCCCGTCATTCGACTACGCGCCACCACCCGGGCACAACGTATGCTTGAGACAACAACCCTTATACGTGCATGCCATGACCGAGTCCGATATTCCTTCTTTTCGCGAAAACGGCGAACCCGCCCAGTTGCAGGCCGAGGTTGCGTCGACGTCGCCAGGCGGCGCCGCAACCAGTATCGCTAGCACCATCGATTACTCGTCGCTCGTGCAGGCCATCGAGGACTACGCGATTTTCCTGCTCGACGCGGGCGGCCGTATCGTCAGCTGGAACGCCGGCGCGCAGAAGTTCACGGGCTATACCGAGAGCGAAATCGTCGGTCAGCATTTCTCGTGCTTCTACGCCGAGGAGGCCGTTGCGCGTGGCTGGCCCACGTATGAACTGGAGCAGGCCGCGCTGACCGGCCGTTTCGAGGACGAAGGCTGGCGCGTGCGCAAGGACGGCACGACATTCTGGTCGAACGTCGTGATTACCGCCATCCGCAACCCGGCGGGCGAGGTCACGGGCTTCGCGAAGATCACGCGCGATCTGACCGCGCAGCGCGAGTATCTGGAAGCATTGCGGCAAAGCGAGGAGCGCTTTCGTCTGCTCGTCGACAGCGTCAAGGATTACGCGATTTTCATGCTCGATCCGCAAGGCTGCGTGGTGAGCTGGAATGCAGGCGCGGCGCGGATCAAGGGCTATACGCACGACGAAATCGTCGGGCGTCATTTTTCGCTGTTCTACCTGCCCGAGGAAGCCGCGGCGGGCAAGCCCGCGCGCGAACTCGCGATCGCCCGGCAGATCGGCACCGTCGAGGACGAAGGCTGGCGCGTGCGCAAGGACGGCACGACGTTCTGGGCCAACGTAATCATCACGGCCGTGTACGACGAATCGAAACGGCTGCGCGGCTTTGCGAAAGTCACGCGCGATCTGACCGAGCGGCGGCGCCGCGAAGAACTCGAACGCTCGGGCGAGCGCATGCGCGAATTTCTCGCCACGCTTGCGCACGAGCTGCGCAATCCGCTCGCGCCAGTGCGCAACGCGGTCGGCGTGATGCAGATAGAAACCGGCCTGAGCCCGGCGCTCGCCCTCGCGCGCGACCTGATCGACCGCCAGGTCACGCACCTCACGCGGCTCGTCGACGATCTGCTCGACATCGGCCGCATCATGTCGGACAAGGTCGAGCTGCGCATCGCGCGGGTCGATCTCGGCGAGCTCGTCACACGCGCGATCGAGGCCGCGCGGCCGTTTACCGATGCACGCGAGCAGCGTGTCGCCGCTCACGTGCCGGCCGAGCCGGTCATCATTCGCGGCGACATGACGCGGCTCGTGCAGGTATTGCAGAACCTGCTGCACAATGCGTCGAAATTCTCGCCGCAGGGGTGTGGCATCGACGTGATGGGGCGCGTCCACTTCCGTATGGCCGTGCTCGAAGTGCGCGACCCCGGTTGTGGCATTCCGGTGCGCTCGCTCGACAGGATCTTCGAGCTGTTCGCGCAGGAAAAGGACCACGAAGGACTCGGCGAGGGCGGCCTCGGCATCGGCCTTACGCTATGCAAGTCGCTCGTCGAAATGCATGGCGGCAGCATCGTCGCGAGCAGCGAGGGGCCGGGCCTTGGCAGCACGTTCACGCTGAGCTTGCCGCTTGCCGGAGGACTTGCCGAAGCCACCGGCGAAGACGCCGGTGTGGCGGCCCCCGAGGTCGAACCGCTGCGGGTTCTGCTCGTCGACGACAATCGCGATTCGGCCGACAGCCTCGCGATGCTGCTCGAACTCAAGGGCCACGAGGTGCGTATCGCCTACGAGGGCGAACAGGCGCTGCCGATCGCGGCGCGCTTCGCGCCGCATCTCGCGCTGATCGACCTCGCGATGCCGAAGATGGACGGCTATGCGACGCTCGCGGGAATGCGCGCGATGCCCGAACTGGACCGCACGATGTTTGCCGCGATGACCGGCTTCGGCCATGCGAGCGATCTCAAACGCACGCGCGAGGCCGGCTTCCATGCGCATCTCGTGAAGCCGGTGGAAATGGCGGTGCTCGATACGCTGCTTGCACAGGCGGACGCGCGTTTGCGCGTGCCGATAACCTGTCGACGCTGATACCGAGGGCGTCTGTGCGCACTCGGGAGCCGCCCGGCCCCGCCTAACCCCGCCCGCCGCGCGAAATCTCTTCGCCCGCGCGCAGCGGCATGCGCATCGTGACCGGAATCGAGGCGAACGAGCACAGCCCGACCACGAGGAACGCGGGCCAGAAATCCGACCACATGATGCCCGGATGCCCGTGCAGCACGCGCGAAATCTGCAGCACGATCCCGCCGACCGTCACGCCGAGACCGAGCGACATCTGCTGCACAACGCTGCCGAGGCTCGTCGCGCGGCCGACGTCGCGGCTCGCGATTTCCGCGTAGGTCAGCGAGTTCAGGCTCGTAAACTGCAACGCGGGGAAAAAGCCGCCGAGCAGCACGACGACCCAGATAATCCACGTCGGCGTGTGCGGGAAGAAGAGCCCGCAGGCGGCAATCGAAATGCCCGAGAGCGCCGCGTTGAATACGAGCACGGTGCGGAAACCGAAGCGGCGCAGCACGCTCGACGCGATCGTGCGCATGAACATGCCGCCGAACGCGGACGCGCAGGTAATCAGGCCCGACTGGAATGCGCTCATGCCGTGGCCTTCCTGCAGCAGCAGCGGCAGCAGGAACGGCAACGCGCCGAGACCGATACGAAATAGCGAGCCGCCGAGCACGCTCGCCTGGAAGGTCGGCACCCTGAAAAAGCGCAGATCGAGCAGCGGCAGCGGGACGCGCAGGGCATACACGGTGTAGAGCGCGAGCAGCACCGCGCCGATCGCGCACATGCCGAACGCGTCCGTGTTCGAGATCAGTTCACCGCCGATCAGCGAAAGCCCGAGCAGCAGCAGCACCGCGCCCGCCGCGGACAGGATGAAGCCGATCCAGTCGAGCGGCCCGGGGTCGGGCTCACGCGTGTTCGCGATGTAGCGGTTGGTCAGATAGATGCCGAGAATGCCGACCGGCACGTTGATGAAAAAAATCAGCCGCCAGTGCAGATAGGTCGTGATGAAGCCGCCGAGCAGCGGGCCGGCCGCGGGGCCGAGCATCGCGGGCACGCTCAGATAGTTCATCGCGCGGATGAAATCGGCTTTCTCGACGACGCGAAAAATGATGATGCGCCCGACCGGCACCATCATCGCGCCGCCGACGCCCTGGATGAAGCGCGCGACCGTGAAGGTCGCGAGCGAATTCGATGCGGCGCACAACAGCGAACCCGTCACGAAGATACCGATGGCCGTGCGGAAGATCGTGCGCGCGCCGAATTTGTCGGCGAGCCAGCCGCACACGGGGATGAACACGCCGAGTCCCAATACGTAGCTCGTTACGGCGATTTTCAGCGTGACCGGATCGCGCCCGAAATCGCGTGCCATCGCCGGCAGCGCGGTGACGATGACGTTCGCGTCGACGCTTTCCATGAACATCGCACACGCGACAATAAGGGGTGCAATCAGGGCTTTCTGGGCGGCGGACATGGCGGCGGGGCTGCGGCAAAGCACCACGGGTAAAGGGGGCATTATTGCACCTGTGCGGTGCGGATGGTGGATGCCGGCCCTGTCGATATCGCCCTTTTTCAGTTTTTGACGTGTATCGCGGCCCTAGCGTTACGGCGATCGTCAGTTTTTGTTGCGCTGCGCCATGAAAAAGATCATAATCGGGTTATTGCTTAGGTATAAACCCTTATCACCCTAATTCGAGAGAGCCCATCATGAACGTCGCATCGACCGCAGTCCGTTCCACTCCTGCTACCACCACGCTGTTCGGCAAGCTGCGCGCTCTGGCGCTGCACGCGCTTCATCTGCATGTGCAAAACTGCGCCATGATCGCCGAAGCGTATCGCCGCCCGCTGTAAAGCCCGCCGGCGCGCAAGGCGCCTCGTGGTGAAGTCGTCGATGCCCGCTCCAATAGCGGGCATCGTGCTTTCTGGCCCCGTTTTTAGGGAGGAGCCGGGCGGTCAGAGCCCGGTTCGATCGGATGTGGGTGGAATCGTCTGAGCATACTGGGCCTGTGCGTTGCCGGCGCGGGCAGGCCGTTGTCGGCTGCGCCATCCACATACGGTTCCTCGGGACACACCCGAAGTCCTTCGCTTCAGACCCGCGATCGTTTTCTCCCTCAGAAACCGAATCGCGCCGAATCTCCGGCACGGCGCGATGGGCCGTGCCGCGCCTTGCGGCGCGCTCCCGCGCCTGATGACGGCACGCAAGGCGGCCGATCCGATGCCGCGAGCCCAAGCCTTTCAACCAGCTCCTTCCGCAGACGCGCCGCGCAACCGGACCGACAGCGAAATGGCTCATGCTGTCAACCTTTTGCACGCTTTGTCGTTATCTCTTTGTAATCGCCGACACAGGCGATACCGCGCGCGACGCCCCGTTGCCGCGACCGCTCTCGCAAGGCCCGCACTCACCATGTTTCGTCGACTTCACCACCCGTTCGCCCGGCTCGGCGCGCGGCTCAGCCGCGCAGCGAAAGCGACGGGCGGCCGGGGACTTCTGTCGCCCGTGCTCGCGCTCGTCATTTGCGGGCTGCTGCTGGTCGTATTGCAGCATCTGTCCGAGGCGGTCGACTATCGCTCGGTGATCCGCGAATTGCGAGACCTGTCGGCGAGCGGGTGGATCGGCGCGCTCGGTGCGACCGCGCTCAGCTACGTAGCGCTCGTCGGACGCGACGCGGTCGGGCTGCGCTATCTCGGCACGAGCGTGCCGCGCGCGGCGCTGTGGGTCGGCGCGACCGCGGGCTCGG
>NZ_VWWM01000028.1:0-107976 GCF_011752945.1 Paraburkholderia sp. Cy-641 | reverse complement strand
GCGTGCTGGCCGCGGCCGGCATCGGCGCGCCCGAGCGCTTTTTCGCGACGCTGCGCGCGGCCGGCCTCGCGCCGGCGACCCGCGCGCTGCCCGATCACTACGCCTTCGAGCGCAATCCGTTCGCCGACGTCGACGCCGATGCGATCCTGATTACGGAAAAGGATGCGGTAAAATTGGCGGCCTGGCACGATGCGCGCATCTGGGTAGTCCCGGTCGAAGCCGCGCTCGATCATCGCCTCACTGCATTAGTTGTGGAGAAAGTCCGTGGACGCTCGCCTGCTTGAAATCCTCGTCTGCCCGATCTGCAAGGGCCCGCTCAGCTACGACCGCGCCGCGCAGGAACTGATCTGCAACGCGGACAAGCTCGCCTATCCGATCCGCGACGGCATCCCCGTGATGCTCGTCGACGAAGCGCGGCAAACCGTGGAAGGCACGCCGGTCGATCTGAATCCGGGTTCGGTTGCCTGAATCCGGTTGCCCGAAGCAAAGCGGCGAGTGCGGCAGTACACGGTTGAGAGGCACGCGGTTTCGCCGAGTTCTTCGCATCGCCCGTAGCCGCCGGTTCGCCGCCTTTCCGCAGATTCGCACGTCGTTCCACCGTTTTGCCGTTCAGCGCTGCTTGTCGTTTCAGCCCGAATCCGCGGCGCGCCGCGCGCGCAACCGCTTCCCTCGCTTTTATCGCCGCCCGCCTTTTCATTCGATGACCCACACCGCCACTCATCCGTTTATCGCCGTCGTGCCGGCCCGCCTCGCCTCGACGCGTCTGCCCAACAAGCCGCTCGCCGACATCGGCGGCAAGCCGATGGTGGTGCGGGTCGCCGAACGCGCGCGCGAGTCGGGTGCACAGCAGGTGCTGATCGCATCGGATGCGCAGGACGTGCTCGACGCGGCGCACGCTCACGGCTTCGACGCGGTGCTCACGCGCGCCGATCATCCGTCGGGCACGGACCGTCTCGCGGAAGTGGCGACGCGCTTCGGCTGGAGCGACGACACGATCGTCGTCAACGTGCAGGGCGACGAGCCGCTGATCGACCCCGCGCTCGTGCATGGTGTCGCCGCGCATCTCGCGGCCTCGAACGGCTGCGCGATCGCCACGGCCGCGCATCCGATCAGCGACCCCGCCGAAATCTTCAATCCGAACGTCGTCAAGGTCGTGCCCGATGCGCGCGGCGTCGCGCTGTACTTCTCGCGCGCGCCGATTCCGTGGGCGCGCGACGCATGGCAGCCGCACTGGCCGAACGTCGCGTCGATGCCCACGCCGCCCGCCCCTGCGGTCGTGTACCGGCATATCGGCCTGTATGCCTATCGCGCGAAATTCCTGCGCACGTACCCGAGTCTCGCGATCTCGCCGATCGAACAGGCCGAAGCGCTCGAACAGTTGCGCGCGATGTGGCACGGCGAGCGCATCGCCGTGCTCGTCACGCACGACGTGCCGCTGCCGGGTGTCGATACCCCCGCCGATCTCGCGCGCGTGCGGACTTTATTCGGGTCTTGAGCGCGGGAAGCCATGGCATAATCGGACGGTTGTGCGCGCCCCCATAACAGGCGACACCCAGGGTTGTCCCGATCGCAACGTTGCCTTCCGCAGCGCCGTCGTTTTCGACGTGCAGCGCGAAACGCGCAACGGCCAGCCGATGCGAGCCCTTCGGAGAGTCAGCGTCGCCGGGATAGTTGCCGCGTCACCAAAGAATTCACATAGATCTGGAGATATCACATGCGTTTGATCCTGTTGGGTGCACCAGGCGCGGGCAAGGGCACTCAGGCAAACTTCATCAAGGAAAAATTCGGCATTCCGCAAATTTCCACCGGCGACATGCTGCGCGCGGCCGTCAAGGCAGGCACGCCGCTCGGTCTCGAAGCGAAGCGCTTCATGGACGCGGGCGAGCTCGTCACGGACGAACTCATCATCAACCTCGTGAAAGAGCGTCTGCAACAGCCGGACTGCGCGAACGGCTATCTGTTCGACGGTTTCCCGCGCACGATTCCGCAAGCCGAGGCCATGAAGCAGGCCGGCGTCGCGATCGACTACGTGCTGGAAATCGACGTGCCGTTCGACGAGATCATCGAGCGCATGAGCGGCCGCCGCTCGCATCCGGCCTCGGGCCGCACGTATCACGTCAAGTTCAATCCGCCGAAGGTCGAAGGTATCGACGACGTGACCGGCGAGCCGCTGATCCAGCGCGACGACGACAAGGAAGAAACGGTCAAGAAGCGCCTCGAAGTGTACGAGTCGCAAACCAAGCCGCTGATCGACTACTACAACGACTGGGCCAATCACGGCGACGCCTCGACCCAGTTGAAGGCACCGCAATACCGCCGCATTTCGGGCCTCGGCAGCGTCGACGAAATCCGCGCCCGCGCGTTCGACGCGCTCAAGTAAGCACGCCGTCCGCCGCCTGCGTTCGACGAAAAACCCGCCTATTCCGGCGGGTTTTTCATTGATGCGCGCCGCTCGGAACGCGACCGACTTTTGCCGGGAGAAGGCATAGCGTCACACGGACGCGCTAGCCTTTTGCATCGCAGCACAACCGCTACAATCGGTCGGCGAACCCAGACTCGATCGAAACAGCACTGAGTAACCGCAGCAAAGGAGAAGACATGGAAATTCGTGACAACGCATTCCTGATCACCGGCGGTGCATCGGGTCTCGGCGCCGCTACCGCGCGCCTCATCGCCGAACACGGCGGCAAGGTCGCGCTCGCCGACCTCAACGTGGACGCGGGCGAAGCGCTCGCGGCGGAACTCGGCGGCGTGTTCGTCAAATGCGACGTGAGCCGCGAAGAGGACGCGACGCAGGCCGTCGAAGCCGCGGCCAAACTCGGCACGCTGCGCGGTCTCGTCAATTGCGCGGGCGTCGCGCCGGCCGCGAAAACCGTCGGCAAGGATGGCGCGCATCCGCTCGATCTGTTCGCGCGCACGATCTCGATCAACCTGGTCGGCACGTTCAACATGATCCGGCTCGCGGCAATGCAGATGTCGAAGAACGAACCGAACGCGTATGGCGAGCGCGGTGTGATCATCAGCACGGCGTCGGTCGCCGCGTACGATGGTCAGATCGGCCAGGCGGCCTACGCCGCGTCGAAGGGCGGCGTGGTCGGCATGACGCTGCCGATCGCGCGCGACCTGTCACGCAATGGCATTCGCGTCATGACGATTGCGCCCGGCATCTTCGAAACGCCAATGCTGCTCGGCATGCCGCAGGAAGTACAGGACGCGCTCGGTGCGATGGTGCCGTTCCCGCCGCGCCTCGGCAAACCGGCGGAATACGCGATGCTCGCCAAGCAGATCTTCGACAACCCGATGCTGAACGGCGAAGTGATCCGTCTGGACGGCGCGATTCGCATGCAGCCGAAGTGAAATGACGGCCGCCTGAAACGCGAGGCCATGCCGCCCTCGCGCGGCCTGCGGCGCGAAGCGAAAAAAAGCCTGCACACGAACCCTGTGCAGGCTTTTGCGTTTTATGCAGGCTTAAAACCGCTCGCGGCCGTTATGCGCTGTTATGCGCCAGCGCGCGCCGCCCTGCCCCCGTCATGCGCCGCCATCGTGCCGCGTGCGCTGCCGCAACTCATGCAGTTGCGACTCGACCACCGTGGCATCTTCCGCATCGGGGCGGTCACCGAGATAGTTTTCGAGGTCTTCGAGCGCGGGACGCAGATAGTCGAGCCGCGCATACGCGAAACCGCGATCGCGCACTTCCTCGATATTGTCCGGCAGCAGAATGACGAGCCGCTGCTGCACCGCGAGCAGCCGCTGCCAACGCTCGGTCTGCAGATAGATCGCCTTCAGATTGCGCAGCATCCGCGCGATGATCTCGCGGCGCGTGGCCGGCTGCAGCAGCATGCGCAATGCGCGGCCGATCGAGTCGCCAGCCGACGCCACGTACGGCTCGAGCATCTCGACCATCTGCGCTTCGGACAGCGAATGGCCGTTGGTCGGATCGAGCATCACGTCGCCGTCGGGCGTCGTCACGCGCAGCAGAAAGTGGCCCGGAAACGATACGCCGCGCACCGGAATACCCACCTGCTCGGCCATCTCCAGATACAGCACCGCGAGCGAAATCGGAATGCCGCGACGGCGCTTCAGCACCGCATTCAGATGGCTGTTATCGGGGTCGTAATAATCGTTGAGATTGCTGGCGAAACCGAGTTCGCGGAAAAAGAACCGGTTCAGCACGCCGACCTTCTGCCGGATGTCGGCATCCTCGGGCATATGGCGCCGCAGACGCAGCACCAGTTCATCGAGCTCGGACAGCGCCGCCTGCAGATCGAGGTCGGGATAGGCGTCCTGCGCGAGCGAGAGCGCCGTCTCGGTCAAGGGCAGGCTTTCGTCATCGGCGACGAGCGTGCTGAAATAATCGAGAACCCGCGTCATCGTGATCACTTCACTCGCCTTTTGAAATACGCGTACTTGAAGCCCATCAGCCAAAGCATACCGAAATATAGCGCGGCGAACAGCACGAGGCATGCGCCGAGCAGCACGATGCGGTTGAGCGGCTGGCTATGCATGCCGATCCAGTCGAAGCTGATCGCGAGCCAGCGCATCACCCCGGCCAGCACGAGACACGCGCCGAGCAACTGCACGAAAAACCTGAGCCAGCCGCTCGACGGCATGTAAATGCCGCGTTTGCGCAGACCGATAAACAGCAGCAAGGCGTTCATGCAGGCACCGAGCCCGACGCTCAGCGTCAGCCCCGCATGCGAGAACACCGGCACGAACACGTAATTGCTCAACTGCGTCACGATCAGCACGCCAACGCCGATCTTCACCGGCGTCTTGATGTCCTGCTTCGCGTAGAAGCCCGGCGCGAGAATCTTGATCATGATCAGGCCGATCAGGCCAACGCCATAGGCGGCGAGCGCGCGGCTCACCATCACGACCGAGTTGCCGTCGAACTTGCCGTAGTTGAACAGCACGGCGGTCAGCGGCTCGGCGAAGAAGAACAGCGCCACCGCGCTCGGCGCCGCGAGTAGGAACGTGACGCGCAGCCCCCAGTCGAGCAGCGACGAATACTCGTGCGAATCGGCGTCGACATGCGCCTTCGAGAGGCTCGGCAGCAGAATCGTGCCGAGCGCGACACCGAGCAGCGCGGTCGGAAACTCCATCAGCCGGTCGGCGTAGTTGATCCACGACACCGCGCCCGGACCGATGTGCGACGCGATGTTCGTGTTGATGATGAGGCTGATCTGCGCAACCGACACCGCGAACATCGCCGGCACCATCTTCGCGAGCACCCGCTTCACGCCGCGATGCGCGAGCGCGCGCAACGGATTCAGGCCGATGCGCGGCACCATGTCGATCTTCTTCAGGCCCGGCAGCTGCACGATGAACTGCAGCACGCCGCCGACGATCACCGCCCACGCGAGCGCGTAGACCGGCGTCTGCAGATGCGGCGCGACGAACACCGCGGCCGCGATGAAGGCGAGGTTCAGCAGCACCGGCGCGAACGCGGGCAGCGAGAAGTTCTTGTACGTGTTCAGCACGCCGGACGCGAGCGACGTCAGCGAGATGAAGATGATGTACGGGAACATGATGCGCGTCATCGCGACCGCGAGATCGTACGCGTGGCCCTCGTGCGCAAGGCCCGATGCGACCACGAACACAACGCCCGACGCGCCGAGCACGCCGAGCACCGACAGCACGGCGAGCGCCCACGCGAGCACGGTCGAGGTCGCGTCGACGAGTGCCTTGGTGGCGTCGTGGCCTTGCTGGTTCTTGAACTCCGCGAGGATCGGCACGAAGGCCTGCGAGAACGCGCCCTCGGCGGAAATCCGGCGCAGCAGGTTGGGAATGCGAAAGGCGACGTAGAACGCGTCAGTGTATTGACTGGCACCGAACGCACGGGCGATCAGCGTTTCACGGGCCAGTCCGGTCACGCGCGACAGCAGCGTGAAGCCGCTGACCGTCAGCAGGGCTCGGAATAGATTCATGGGGCGCTTATTATACGGGTGCCGCAAATGCGGACGACGAGCCGGAACGCGATTCGGACCGATTTGCCGCGAGGACGTTCGCGGCAATGGGCTGCAAAGCGTTGTTTTTCGTACTTTTCTGTGCTTTTTCCGGCTCGACGCGGCGGATTTTGCCGGCGAGTCGGATGGATGAGCCTCCCGGTTCGGTTCTCTGTTCAGGCCTGGCGCATACGGCCAGCGCTTCGCCCTTTCCTCTGCGGTTTCATAAGGCCAGCGCCCGAAGCATAGGTTTCCGGCATGACACCACGCCGGCCGCTGTTGCACAGTCACGCATTGTCGTTGCCACGTGCCTGATTTTGTTGCTATAATCGTCGGTTTCGAAGCTCGCTCAGTTTTCGAACGGTTTTTCGGACAAGATTCTCGGGTTGGCACCACGCCACCCGTCAATCCGCCGGAACAACCCGAAACACGGGCCCGCCTTCGCGTAGTTCGATCGATTTTTTCGACACTTTTGCGCCCTTGGGCAATCGCTTCCAGGGGTTCGGATCGAGAAGCAGCACCTCGCCACACGAATGGCGGGTACTGGAAACAGGAACAGGATAAGGAACCGTCATGGCTAACTCCGCACAAGCACGCAAGCGCGCCCGCCAGGCCGCGAAGGCAAACTCGCACAACTCGGCACTGCGCTCGAAGTTCCGCACGGCTATCAAGGCTGTCCGCAAGGCAATCGACGCAGGCGACCAGGCTAAGGCCGCTGAAATCTTCAAGGCATCGTCGAAGACCATCGACATCATCGCCGACAAGAACATCATTCACAAGAACAAGGCAGCTCGCCACAAGAGCCGCCTCGCTGCAGCCGTCAAGGGTCTGCAAGCGCCCGCAGCGCAGTAATTCCGGTCGGCCCGCTTCGGTGGGCCACCTCCTGTTTCCGCTGCACGAGAAGCCCGCTTTGGCGGGCTTTTTTGTTTCGCACGGGCCGTTTGCGCCCACGTTCCGGCAAACCACCGAGTTTGGCCCCGCCCGGCCGCAATGCCTCGCAATGCCTGGCCGTAAAAAAACCCGCTACTCGCGGGTTCTTGTTTTTGCCTCGACCGACCGGTCAGCCTGCCTCAGATCACGTGACGCTTGGCTTGCGGGGGCGGCGCGTGCTCGAGTTCCAGTTCGCAGGCCTCGGTCACGACGAGGTCGTTGTCTTTCGCGAAATTGAGCACGAAGTCGAAAGCCATCGGCTCGATGTCGCGCAGGCGCGAATCGAGAATCACGCATTTGAGGTCGCCGACCATGGTCGGCCGAACGTACAGCGAGTACTGCATATAGGCGTTCGGCCCCTTCCTCACACCGGGCCCAAAGGACGACATCACGCCCGCGAGCCGCTCCGACCAGTCGCTCGGCCGAAACTTTTTTCCGGTCGACGTGATGCCCTGAATGAAATATTCGATTGGAGCTGCTTCGGCCATGTAGGAATACCTGTGTAACTGCCCAGCGGATGACGGCAAACCGGCGATGCACCGGCCGTGCGCCCGGACTCGCCGCGGACGGCATGCACGGCAGTCGCTTGCGACCGCCTGCGACGCAGGCTGGCGCTGACGCAAACACTAACGAACCCACCACGAGAACGGCTGCGGGAACCGGCTGAACCGCCTTGACGCCTGCCAAGACGGCCACGCCGCGACAGGCTTTCCGCACCTTGCGAGCCGCGTTTGCGCCGTATTTCTCGATACGGAACATCGGCTTGCCGGGCTTGGGATAACCCTGAGATTATAGCGCAGCGGACCTTCTTCCGCACCGCACACAGGCACGCCGCGGTGTCCGCGAGACGCTTTCAGACCCCTCTCCCGGCCCTCTGGCCGACTCGTCAAACGGGGAGAAATCCTTTATCCTGCATTGAGTTACCACCAAACGACGGCGGCGCAGTCCGGCAACCCTGCCGGGTGAGACCGCCGTATTTGTTTTATGACCGCCAAGAAAATTCGCCACTACCTGCAGTTCAAGGATTTCTCGCTGGAAGACTACGAGTACGTGCTCGAACGCGCGCGCATCCTGAAACGCAAATTCAAGAACTACGAGACCTATCACCCGCTGCACGACCGCACGCTGGCGATGATCTTCGAAAAGAATTCGACGCGCACGCGTCTGTCGTTCGAGGCGGGCATCTTCCAGCTAGGTGGCCACGCGGTGTTCATGAGCACGCGCGACACGCAGCTTGGCCGCGGCGAGCCGATCGAAGACGCCGCGCAGGTCATTTCGCGCATGGTCGACATCATCATGATCCGCACGTTCGGCCAGGACATCCTCCAGCGCTTTGCCGACAACTCGCGCGTGCCGGTCATCAACGGGCTCACCAACGAATACCACCCGTGCCAGGTGCTCGCAGATATTTTCACGTACTTCGAGCATCGCGGCCCGATCCGCGGCAAGACGGTCGCCTGGGTCGGCGACGCGAACAACATGCTCTACACGTGGATCGAAGCCGCGCAGATTCTCGGCTTCAAGCTGCGCGTGTCCACGCCGCCGGGCTACAAGGTCGACCACGCGCTCGTCGCCGCCGAAAGCGCGCCGTTCTACGAAGAATTCGACGATCCGAACGAGGCCTGCGCGGGCGCCGACCTCGTGACGACCGACGTCTGGACCAGCATGGGCTTCGAGGCCGAAAACGAAGCGCGCAAGCAAGCCTTTGCTGACTGGTGCGTCGATGCCGACATGATGGCGCGCGCGCATCCGGACGCGCTCTTCATGCACTGCCTGCCCGCCCACCGCGGCGAGGAAGTCAGCGCGGAAGTGATCGACGGTCCGCAAAGCGTGGTGTGGGACGAGGCGGAAAACCGTCTGCACGTGCAAAAGGCGCTGATGGAATTCCTGCTGCTCGGCAAGCTCAACCACTGAGCATGGGCGCAAGCGCGACGGGGCCTTGAATACGAGGCAAGGCATCCGCCGCCGGCGTCACGCCCGGCATGCGTCCGGGGCGTCGCAAGCGCCCACGCAGCGGCACGACTGAAGCCAGAAACAAAAAAGCGCCGGGACAACACGCCCAGCGCTTTTTTTATTTCCGCCTCGACAAAACCCGAAACCGCGCGTCACAGGCACACCGGTTCCGCCTCCAGTTCCACGCCAAATTGTTCGAGCACGTCGCGCTGGATCGCCCGCGCGAGCGCCAGCACCTGTGCGCCGCTCGCGCCGCCGCGATTGACGAGCACGAGCGCCTGCCGGTCGTGCACGGCCGCCGCCCCCATCGCACGGCCTTTCCAGCCGCATCGGTCGATCAGCCAGCCCGCGGCCAGCTTCACCCGGCCATCGGGCTGCGGATAAGACACGACGTCGGGCTCGCGGCGCTTGAGCGCATCGAATTGCGCCGCTTCGATCACCGGATTCTTGAAGAAGCTGCCCGCGTTGCCGAGTTGCAGCGGATCGGGCAGCTTTGCGCGCCGCACCGCGACCACCGCGTCGAAGATCGCCTGCGCGGTCGGCTGCGGGCGCACGCCGCCGGCCGTCTCGGCGCTGACCTCATAGCCTTGCGCCGCCAGCTCGCGCGCCAGATCCGCGTAGCCGGCGCGCGGTTGCCAGTGCTTCGGCAAACGGAACGTCACCGAGGTAATCACGAAACGCTCGCGCCCTTCCCGCTTGAAGAAACTGTCGCGGTAGCCGAAACGGCACGCCTGCGCATCGAGTTCGATCGCTTCGCCGGTCGCCAGCTCGATCGCCCGCAGCGACACGAAGCGCTCGCACATCTCCAGCCCGTATGCGCCGATGTTCTGGATCGGCGCCGCGCCGACCGTGCCCGGAATCAGCGCGAGATTCTCGAGGCCGGGCAGCCCCTGCGCCAACGTCCACGCGACGAACTCGTGCCACGGCTCGCCGCCGGCGGCTTCGACGTACCAGGCGTCCTGATCCTCGCGCACGACGCGGCGGCCGCGCAGCGCCACCAGCAGCACGAGCCCGGCGAAGTCGCCGGTCAGCACGACGTTGCTGCCGCCGCCGAGCACGAGGCGCGGCAAGCCGGCGACGCGCGGATCGCGCACCGCGGCCAGCAGTTGCGGCTCGCGCTCGATCACGCAGGCAAACCGCGCACGCACGTCGAAGCCGAACGTGTTGTGTGCCTTCAGCGAATAGTCGGCGAGAAGCGCGGCGGAATCGGCAACGGAAGCGGCGGACGCCGCCACAGAAACGGCGGCAGAAGCAGCTACGGAACCGGCGGCGGAATCGGATCGGGACATCGGAGCGAAAATCAGGGGAAACGTCGACTGGCGACAAAGTAGCGCCGTCGGGCGCCGGATCGGCCGCTCTCGCGACACTGCGCGGCGGCCTTGGGCAAAAGGGAGCGGCGTCGGTAAAATGACGTCCGGTCCGTGATTATAGCGAGTGCCCCGCGAGCAGCCGACCGGCCGCGTCGCGCACCGCCGCACTATTGGGAGAATGCAATGCCATCGTTTGACGTCGTCTGCGAAGCGAACATGATCGAAGTCAAGAACGCGATCGAACAGTCCAACAAGGAAATTTCCACGCGCTTCGACTTCAAGGGCTCCGACGCGCGCGTCGAGCACAAGGAAAACGAACTCACCGCCTTCGCCGACGACGACTTCAAGCTCGGCCAGGTGAAAGACGTGCTGCTGTCGAAAATGGCCAAGCGCAATGTCGACGTGCGCTTTCTCGACTACGGCAAGATCGAGAAGATCGGCGGCGACAAGGTCAAGCAGGTCATCAAGATCAAGAAGGGCGTGTCCGGCGATCTGTCGAAGAAAATCGTGCGCATCGTGAAGGACAGCAAGATCAAGGTGCAGGCGAGCATTCAGGGCGACGCGGTGCGCGTGACCGGCGGCAAGCGCGACGATCTGCAAAGCGTGATCGCGCTGCTGCGCAAGGACGTGACCGACACGCCGCTCGACTTCAACAATTTCCGCGACTAGGCGACTAGGCGGCGAGGTTTGCGCGGGGCTGGCGGCAAGCCTCGCGCCAGCGCCCGGACGGCCGCCGCCGCGGTATCGGAAACATCGGCAAACCTTGCATCCGCGACGACTTGCGCGCCGAAGCGGACGTCAAAAAGCGGACGTCAAACCGCCACGGCCACTCAACCCCGCCTCAAAGATCGTTCCCCGCCGCCGGGCTCGCCGCCTTCTTCTTGTCGCCGATCCGGCTCTCCTGCCCGCGCATCAGCTTCGCGATATTGCCTCGATGGCGCCAGACGAGCAGCGCGCTCATCACCAGCACCGCCAGCGCGACGATGCGCGGCCCGAACAGGAACACGTAGAAGAGCGGCGCGAACACCGCCGAGCACAGCGCCGCGAGCGACGAATAGCGCGTGAAGAACGCGACGATCAGCCAGGTCAGCAGCGTGGCGACGCCAAGCGTCGGGTTGATCGCGAGCAGCACGCCGGCCGCGGTCGCCACGCCCTTGCCGCCCTTGAAGCGGAAGAAAACCGGATACAGGTGCCCGAGAAACACGGCGAGCGACGCAATTGCCACCGACTTGTCGTCGAGCCCGTA
Organism: Paraburkholderia sp. Cy-641; assembly: GCF_011752945.1. Taxonomy (NCBI): domain Bacteria; kingdom Pseudomonadati; phylum Pseudomonadota; class Betaproteobacteria; order Burkholderiales; family Burkholderiaceae; genus Paraburkholderia; species Paraburkholderia sp. Cy-641. The sequence continues at coordinate 96,592 of NZ_VWWM01000028.1, read as the reverse complement.
ACGCAAGCCGACATGCACGACGAACCAGACCGGCAGCCAGCCCTTGAACGCGTCGCCGATCAGCGTGAGAATCGCCGCCTTCTTGCTGCCGCTGCGCAGCACGTTGGTGGCGCCGGGGTTGCCCGAGCCGTACGAACGCGGGTCGTCGAGACCCATCGCGGCGCTCACGATCACAGCGAACGACAGCGAACCGATCAGATAGGCAACGACAGCAACGATCACATTTTGCATCTGGGACTCTTATAAGGATCGCGGTCTGACACTCGACACCCCAACCGCATCAGGGCATGCCCGTCGAAACAGGGCGGCGCACATTCTACCGAACGCGTCCGCGCGAAAAACAGTCCGGCCAACATTCAGGCCGGCGTCGCCTGAAAAATCAGTCGACACTCGCGCACTGCACCGGCTGCGCCGCCAGCAATTCGGTGAGCACCTTCGGCTCGATGCTGACGAGAAAGCCGCGCCGCCCGCCGTTCAGCCAGATCCGGTCCATCTCGAGAATGCTCGACTCGACGTACACCGGCATCGGCTTGCGCGTGCCGAACGGCGACGTGCCGCCGATCAGATAACCCGAATGCCGGTTCGCGACGTCGGGCTTGCACGGCTCGACGCGCTTCGCGCCGATCTGCCGCGCGAGGTTCTTCGTGCTCACGGTGCGGTCGCCGTGCATCAGCACGATCAGCGGCTTCGCATGCTCGTCTTCCATCACGAGCGTCTTCACGACATGATGCTCGTCCACGCCGAGCTGGCGCGCCGATTCGCCGGTGCCGCCGTGCTCGACATAGTCGTAAGGATGCTCGCCGAAGGTGACGCCGTGGCGGCGCAACAGCTGTGTGGCCGGCGTTTCGGAGACGTGTCTGGATTTGCTCATCGGCGCATTGTAATGGCGAGTCCGCGCGACGGCTATTTGCCGAACGGCCAATTGTGCGGGTCCAGCGGCTGTGGCACGATCGTTCGGAATCAGGCTGGCGTGAGGAGACAGCGTTGAATCCGGTTTCATCCATCCGTTCCACGATCGACATTGCCGCGTTGCTCGCCGCCCTGCCCGCGCGCATCAGCGAAATTCCGGCGCTTGCCGCCGCGCGCGACTCGCGACCCTACCACCGCGATCGCCAAACCTCACCCGCGCGGATGATGCTGCGCATGCAGCGACTTCAACCGCTCGCGCGCGACGTGCGTGTAGATCTGCGTGGTCGAGATATCGGTATGGCCGAGCAGCAGTTGCACGACGCGCAAATCCGCGCCGTGATTGAGCAGATGCGTCGCGAACGCGTGCCGCAGCGTATGCGGCGACAACGGCGCATGCACGCCGGCCGCCTGCGCGTGCCGCTTGATGATGTTCCAGAACTGCTGGCGCGTCATGCCTTCCGCGCGCGTCGTGACGAACAGCGCGTCCGCCGCGTGCGCGCCGAGCAGCGCCGGGCGCGCGTCGCGCAGATAACGCGCGATCCACGCGTGCGCCTCTTCGCCGAACGGAATCAGGCGCTCTTTCGAGCCCTTACCGGTCACGCGCACGACGCCGTCGTTCAGGCTCACTTCCACGCTCTTCAGCGTGACGAGCTCGGTGACGCGCAGGCCGCTCGCGTACATCAGTTCGAGCATCGTGCGATCGCGCAAGCCGAGCGACGTGTCGATATCGGGCGCGCCGAGCAGTGCTTCGACCTGCGCCTCGCTCAGCGTGGACGGAAAACGCGGCGGCTGTTTCGCCGAGCGGATGCGCAGCGTCGGATCGACGGCCGCGCGATGCTCGCGCACCGCCCACGCGTAATAGCGGCGAAACACCGAGAGCCGCCGGTTCGCCGAGGTCGCCTTGTCCTTCTGCCGCACCGCGCTGTAGGCGGTCAGGTCGGCCTCGCTCGCGGTATCGAGCGACGCGTTGCGCGCGTGCGCGAGCCATTCGCAGAAGAGCCGCAGATCGCGGCGATACGCGTCGAGCGTGTTGCGCGACAGGCCATGTTCGAGCCACAGCGCGTCGCAGAATGCGTCGATCGACGCGCCGCTCGTGACGAGCAGCGGCGACGCGTTCGCCGCGTCGCCGGTATGCGCGGCGGCCGGTGCGACCGCCGCGATATCGGTGGAAATGTCGGTATCGGTCATGCTCATGCGTACGGAACACCCTCATGCGCGAGCAGCCAGCGCTTCACGTTGCGAAAGAAACCGTCGCCCGCATGATGCGCGAATCCGCCGATCCCGCTCGCACTCACGACGCGGTGACACGGAATCACGATCGGAAAGAAATTCGAGCCGCACGCCTGGCCGACCGCGCGCGGCACGCTACCCAACTGTTTGGCGAGCTGTCCATAGGTCAGCACGACGCCGGGCGGAATCTCGCTGATCGCCTGCCACACGCGCCGCTGGAACGCGCTGCCGCATGCGGCGAGCGGCAACTCGAACGGCGCGGATGCCTGCTCGAAGTAACGCTCGATCTGCGCGGCGGCCTCGCGCGCGAGCGGCGTATCGGGCGCGATATTGCGCGTCGACTGCGGCAGATAGACGATCTCGCGCACGGCCTCGCCTTCGAGACGGATGCCGACCTTGCCGAACGGCGCATCGATCACTGCGTTGAACATGATTGCCTGCTCCTCATTCGCGCGGCCTGAAGGATTGCATGACGCGCGGCACGGCGCAAGCAGCACGCCCGCGCCGCAGGTTTGCATGGCGCGTCCGCCATGTAGCGGACCTGCACCCCATGCCGGAATGCACTCCCAGCAAAGCTTTGCTGGAAAAGGTGGTCGGCAAACCCCGTCTAGAATCCGCCTATTTTTTAAGCGACTGAAAACCGCGTTACGCTAGAGTATACGCCGTTGGTTCTAGACACTTTTCCGCCATTGAGAGCACTCCTGCGCCACTACAGCGGGCGTGCTGGCTGGGCGCTTAAATAAGGGCTCTCGCGATTTGGCACTGGCTACGGCGGTTGGTCACTCAGCTCATAAGCCGCAGCAAACGTGTACCGATTCTGAAATTGCTAGAAACCCGCGCCGGTAGAATAACCAACGGTATTTCCGATAAACACCTGAACGGTTTCGTCCTCGTGTTCCCTGATATGGAGGGCCGTACCGTCCTCGTGCTCGATGCGGGTATACCTCTTCCACTAGCCACGTGATGCATATTGGCTAACACCAACTGACCTCCCGCAGCCTTCGTTGACAGTTGTCCACGATGTTGCAACGTATCGCAACCCCCAGTGCGGGTGATCCTGTGAGCTTGCAATCATCCACGTCGGCCTGCAATCCATCGGCACCGGCTCACATTATTTGCGACCAGCCGATTGCAAGCCCCGCAGATAGATGTGGACGATCATGCGCCCTCCTACATAACATGATTATTCAGATTTTCCGCTGAATAGTCGATTCGGAGAGCCCATGCTTCAATGCACCTTTAGATTGAACGGTAAGCCAATGAGTAAGTTCGAGATTGGCGCCCTGAAATTTGATGCTTTTTCGGGTCAAGGCAGTCATATCAATAAAGCATCCCTGTCATGCACACCGAACTATGGCGCAATTCCCGTCGGCAGATACTATATTTTTGATAGAAAGTCAGGCGGGACAGTAGGCCCTCTGATGGACTGGTTAAACCTGAATGGCAATAACAAGAGTGAGTGGTTTTCCCTTTATGCGATCGATGGGAGTATTGATGATGACCACGTTATTTGCGACGGTATCCTGCGTGGTAATTTCAGACTGCACCCCAAAGGCCGAATAGGAAAAAGCGAAGGTTGCGTGACGATTGAGAATCTTGGTGACTGGCATCGGATCCGTGCAATTCTCACTGATACACCCAAGCTGGCTGTTCCTGGGTCGCAGCTCAAAGCGTACGGGGAGCTGCCCGTGAAATGAAAAGGGTTCTGGTTTGCATAGCGATTGCTGCATGTCTGGTAGTTGCCATTTTCGCCAACGCATACTGGTGGGCCACACATCCAGACACCCCCTTGAATTTTTCAAATCCGGTCTGGAACTTCCTGCTTCTGAAATTCAAGTGCAAAACCGCATCTGACGAAGTTGATCTGGCATTCTTCATTTCATCAGCTGGCACCGTGTTTGCGTTCGTGGCAGCTATCCTGATCTACCGCCGGTGCATCGCCCGATACCGACAAAGGCTTGACGACTCACTGTAGGAGCTTGCAATCGGCTGGTTGCGCCGGTGTCGGTGGATTGCAAGCTCAGTCGCAGTTAATCTGAGCCGGGAGCTGCATCAGGACAGTTCGCGACGAAGGCTTGATCGTGGGCGATGATCTGCCGTTTCGTCGCCTCCGTATCGTCAGTACTTGCCGTGATGAACTTCACCCACTCGCAACCCTTGTCGACGATTGTCGTTGGAACGATCGGCGCCGACGGTAGCTGAACAGGCTGCTGGATAGCGCACCCTGACAGAACCGCCGCGAGAAGCACCCGTGCGATTTTCTTGATTGCTGGTCCTTTCTGAGCTCGGCCGAGCTCACCGGGCGCGAGCGCGGCCGCCTCCTTGTCAGCCTTCGCGCGATTAGCCATCGCCTGTTCCCCTGCCTGCGCCGCCGCAGCGTTGGCACGCCGTACACCAGGAGCGGATTGAATTCGATGTGGCGCCGCGCGAAGGCGCAGGCCGAAGTGACGCTCGACGTGCAGTTCAAGGACATCCGGGCCATCGGCGCGACCGACGCGGCGAAACGCGGCGAGCACCGCGAAGCGATCCAGACGCGCCTCGCGCACACGAGCGCGCAGACGACGGAGATCTACATCAAGGAGGCGATTCCAGAGACGTCGAGCATCGATCTGGATCTTCCGTGGGGGAGCAAAGTTCTAGACATTGTCTAGAATAGCGTCTAGAACGTGCTCAAAACTTGAGCGGCGAGCGCAAATGAAAAACCCGCACAGCGCCCCGCCGCCGCGAATTGCGGCTGCCGAATTACAGCTACCGAATTGCAGCTACTCTACGCCGCTTCGAGCGCCCACTCCACGTGCTCGCGCACGATGTCGGAAGGATCGCCGGCACGCGCCCGCAATGCCGCGACGATCTCCGCGCGCGCCTTTTCGCCGAGACTCTGCGGCGCCGCGCGCAACGCGTTGCCCATCCCCACCGCGAGATTGCGCAGCCAGCTCTCGTAGCCGATGCGGCGAATCGCACTGCCCTGCATGCGCGTATCGAATTCGTCCGCGCTCCATGCGAACAGCTCGGCGAGCGACGCGCGATCGAGCCCGTGCCGCACGTCGAAATCCGCGACCGGCGCGGCCTGCGCGAACTTGTTCCACGGACACACGAGCTGGCAATCGTCGCAGCCATAGACACGATTGCCGATCAGCGGACGCAGGTCGAGGGGAATCCGGCCCTTCAGTTCGATCGTCAGATACGAGATGCAGCGGCGCGCATCGACCTTGTAAGGCGCGACGATCGCGCCGGTCGGGCACGCATCGAGGCAACGCGAGCAACTGCCGCAATGCGAGCCCGGCGTTTCGGGCGCGACCTCGGGCGAGGTTTCGGCATCGGTCGGCAGCGCGACGTCGACGTAGATTTCGCCGAGAAAAAACAGCGAGCCCGCGTCACGTTGTAACAGCAACGTATGCTTGCCGCGCCAGCCGATGCCCGCCTTCTGCGCCAGCTCGACTTCGAGCACCGGCGCCGAATCGGTGAACACGCGATAGCCGAACGGCCCGATTGCCGCTTCGATTCTATCGGCCAATTGTTGCAGGCGTTGACGCATCACCTTGTGATAGTCGCGGCCGCGCGCATAGACCGACACCACCGCCGCCGACGGGTCCGCGAGCCGCGCATGCTCGGCCGCGCGCCAGTTGCGCGGGCGCGCGGCGTCTTGCGGCGAGCTTTCGGAAGCGTGTTCATGCGCACCCCCGCGCGCACCTTCCGACACATCTTCCAGCGCACTTTCAGAGGCCTCGCCACTGAGCGTCGAGGCGGGCAGATAAGCGATGCGCGCGGTAATCACACGTCGCGTTCCGGCCACAAGCTCGGCCGGCCTCGCGCGTTTCATGCCGTGTTTCGCCATATAATCCATCTCGCCGTGGCACCCTGCTTCCAGCCACGCTGCAAGCGGCGCTTCAGCGGCGGAAAGATCGGTGTCGCTGATGCCGATCGCCCCGAAACCAAGCTCGTGGCCCCACGTCTTGATGTCGAACGCGAGCGCATGCAGCGCCGCCGCATCGAGAGCATGCGCGGCCGGCCCGGCATCGACCGATGCGGGCTCGCATGAAACAGGGGACGTCGAACTTCGGTTCATCACGCCATTTTACGAGAATGCCTGCCAATCCCGATCACGCGCACCTGCCATCCGCTCCCGTCCTGCTCGAACGCGCCTTCGCGCTCGCGGACGAAGCCGCCACGCATGCGTTCGGCGAGCGTTTCGCGCGGGCCATCGAAGGCGTGCGCGAGGCGACGCAACAGCAGGCGCAACGGCGGGTGCAGCAGGCACCGCTGTCGGCACGGCAGCCCGAAGCGGCAAACAACGCGGCAAGCAGCCAGGCATTCCACGGTCTGCAGGTGCAGCTCATCGGCGACCTCGGCGCCGGCAAAACCACGCTCGTGCGCGCGACCTTGCGCGGCCTCGGCCACACCGGCCGCGTGCGCAGTCCCACCTATACGCTCGTCGAACCCTATGTGCTCGAACGGCCCAATGGGGAACTCGGGGAACTCGCGCTCTATCACTTCGATCTGTACAGATTCAGCGATCCGGCCGAATGGGCCGACGCGGGCTTTCGCGAATATTTCGACAGCGGCGCGGTCTGCCTCGTCGAATGGCCGCAACGCGCGGGCCCGCTGCTCGGCATACCGGATCTCGTCTTCTCGCTTGCGCTCGACGGTGACGGAGACGCACGCGTACTCGTCGCACGGGCATATAGCGAATCAGGAAAGGCATGTCTCGAAAGATGTTGATCAAACCGTTCCACTCGATCGAATCCGCCGCGGGCGCCACGCATAACTGGCGGCGCCGGCAGATTCTGCGGGCAGGCGCGTCCACGCTGGTGCTCGGCCTCGTCGCGCCGCGTCTCGCCTTCGCGAGCTCGGTGCTCGGCGTGCGCGTATGGCCCGCGCGCGACTACACGCGCGTGACGATCGAATCCGATCAGCCGCTGCAGAATACGCAGCAACTGCTGCAGGGACCGGACCGGCTCGTCGTCGATCTGAGCGGTCTCGATCTCGATCAGGCGCTCAAGGACCTCGTCTCCAAGATCACGCCGAACGATCCGCAGATTTCGTCGGTGCGCGTCGGGCAATATCAGCCGCACGTCGTGCGTATGGTGTTCGATCTGAAGGGTTCGGTGAAGCCGCAGGTGTTCACCCTGCAACCGGTCGGCGCGTACAAGTACCGGCTCGTGTTCGATCTGTATCCGGCCGTCGCGCCCGATCCGCTGATGGACCTGCTCGCGCAGACCGAGCGCAAGCAGCAGGCCCTCAACGAGGAAAACAGCGCGCCGCCCGCAGCGCTCGCCGGGCCCGGCACCACGCCGCCCGCCGACAACAGCGAGGCGTTCTTCGAGCGCTATGCGCAGAACGGCGGCGCGGGCACAAGCGCCGGCAATGGCGCCGCTGGCGTGCCGCATCCGCCCGCGCATGGCGCGACGCCGCCGTCCGCGCCGGTTATCGCCGGCCGGCAGGCAACGCCGGCCGCGCCTTCCGCACCGCCCACCGCGCTCGCCCGCAACAAGGGGGGCAACACCAACGGCAGCAGCGCCGCCCACGGCCTCGACAACGATAACGACACCCTTGGCGGCAGCGACGACACCTACGCGTTCAGCACGCCGAAATCGGGCCGCAGCAACACCGTGCGCCTGCTCACGGTCGCGATCGACCCGGGTCACGGCGGCGAGGACCCTGGCGCGATCGGCGGCGCGGGCACGTACGAGAAGCACATCGCGCTCGACATCGCGAAGAAGCTGCGCGCAAAGATCGACGCGCAGCCGAACATGCGCTCGATGATGACGCGCGACGCCGACTTCTTCGTGCCGCTCAACGTACGTGTGCAGAAGGCGCGCCGCGTCGGCGCGGACCTGTTCGTGTCGATCCACGCCGATGCGTTCACGACGCCCGAGGCGAAGGGCTCGTCGGTATTCGCGCTATCGGAGCATGGCGCGTCGAGCGCGGCCGCGCGCTGGATGGCGAACAAGGAAAACTCGTCGGACTCGATCGGCGGCATCAACGTCAAATCGGCCGATGCGACCGTGAACCGCGCGCTGTTCGATATGTCGACCACCGCGCAGATTCGCGACTCGATGCGCTACGGCAATTTCGTGCTGAAGGAAATCGGCGACATCAACAAGCTGCACAAGGGCTCGGTCGAGCAGGCCGGCTTCGCGGTGCTGAAGGCGCCGGACATTCCGTCGATCCTCGTCGAGACCGCGTTCATCAGCAACCCGGACGAAGAGCGGCGCCTGAACGACGACGCCTATCGCGACAGGATGGCCAACGCGATCCTGAGCGGCATCAAGCGCTATTTCGCGGCGAATCCGCCGCTCGCCAAGAGTCGCATGACGTAACGATGCGCGCGAGGGCGTGCTATCCGGTGTCACGCACGATGCAATAAAAAACGGCCATAAGGCCGTTTTTTATTGCTCGCCCGAAAACCGCGGTGCGCCGCCTGCGCCACGCCATACCGCTCGCACCGACACTCACCGCGCCGGCATCAGGCGCTGCGCGACCCAGCCGCCGAACACGTTCACCGCGAGCCCCGCCATCACGAGCAGCGCGCCGGCCACCTGCATCGCCGAGAGTTGCTCGCCAAGCAGCAACGACGCCGAGGCCAGCCCGACGATCGGCACCAGCAGCGAAAAAGGCGCGACCTGGCTCGCGGGATAGCGCGACAGCAGGCGGCTCCACAACCCGTAGCCGATCAACGTCGCGATAAACGCGAGATAGACGATCGCGAAGATCGACAACGCGCTGATGCCGCTCAGCGCGGCGGCGATTTCGCGCGGCCCCTCGAACACGAACGAGGCCGCGAAAAACGGCAGCGGCGGAATCAGGCTGCCCCACACGACGAGCCCGACCAGATCGACCTTGCCGACCTTCTTCGTGACGATGTTGCCGAGCGCCCACATGCCCGCCGCGCACAGCGTCAGCACGAAACCGGCGAGCGACATCGCGTGCCCGCCTTGCAGGCCGATGACCGCGAGACCCGCAGCCGCGATCAGCAGGCCCGCGACGTTCGGCAGACGCAGGCGTTCGTGCAGAAACAGCGCCGCGAAGATCAGCGTGAAGAACGCCTGCGCCTGCAGCACCAGCGAGGCGAGCCCGGCCGGCATGCCGACATACATCGCCGAGAACAGGAACGCAAACTGCCCGAACGAGATCGTCGCGCCGTAGGAGAACAGCCAGCGCCACGGCATCTGCGGCCGCCTGACGAAAAACACCGCCGGCACCGCCGCAAGCGTGAAGCGCAGCGCGCCGAGCAGCATCGGCGGCACGCCATGCAGGCCCACCTTGATGACGACGAAATTGACGCCCCATGCGATCACGACGATCAGCGCAAGCAGCAAGTCCCTAGGCGACATCCGCGTCTCCAATATGATGGTTCGATCCGGCAGTTTAGCGGAGCCGCACCGCGCGGCGCGGCGCGCGTCGTCATGTCGGCCATGCGCGGCGCGCAGTAGAATCGTCGGTTCAACCCCTTCTTCCACTCCTGCGCCGAGACCGCTCATGACTTCCTCGATCAAAGCCATCCTCAAACCGCATTTGCGCGACATCGGCAATCTGGCCGTGCGGCGCGTGCTGCCGGCGATGGCGGCGCGCCTCGTCGGCCCGTTCATCTTCTTCGATCACATGGGTCCCGCGACCCTCGAACCCGGCAGCGGTCTCGACATACGCCCGCATCCGCATATCGGTCTCGCGACCGTCACGTATCTGTTCGACGGCGCGATCATGCATCGCGACAGCCTCGGCTCCGAGCAGAAGATCGTGCCCGGCGACGTCAACTGGATGACGGCGGGCCGCGGCATCGTCCACTCGGAGCGCACGCCGGCCGAAGACCGCGCGCGCGGCCAGACGATGCACGGCATCCAGACCTGGGTCGCGCTGCCGCTCGCGGACGAAGAGATCGAGCCGTCGTTCGCGCACCACGCGGCCGCAACGCTGCCGGTCGTCGAGCGCAACGGCGTGACGCTGCGCGTGATCGCGGGCAACGCGTTCGGCGCGGTCTCGCCGGTCGCGACGTTCTCGGGCACGCTGTACGTGGCCGCCGACTTCACGCCGGGCAGCGCGTTCGCGCTCGAACCCGAGCACGAGGAGCGCGGCGTGTATCTGGTCGAAGGCGACCTCGAAATCGACGGCACGCCGCTCGAAGTGGGCCAGATGGCGGTGCTCGCGCTCGATGAAACGGTCACGCTCGCGAGCACGCACGGCGCGCGCGTAATGCTGCTCGGCGGCGAGAAGCTCGAAGGCGAACGCTTTATCGAGTGGAATTTCGTCGCGAGTTCGCGAGAGAAGATCGAGGCCGCCAAGCTCGCGTGGACGAATCAGGAAATGGGCCAGGTGCCCGGCGAAACCGAATGGATTCCGCTGCCGGCGCATAAGTGAAACAAGGCGGGGCGCCGATACACCGATAGGCCGATGCGCCAATGCACCCATGCGCGCGGGCCACAGCGCGGCACCGGCAGGCTCCCTGCACACACCACTAGCCCGCGCAAACCTGCACAGTCTCGCGTGGCGCGTCGTCGCCATGCAGGCCCGCATTGAATTCGCCCGCATCGGCCCCACCTAGCCACAAACCGTTTTTATCGACGAGGACGCAATGGACACCACTCTCGCCACTTTCGAACAGGACGTTCTCGCAGCGTCGACCCTGGCCCCCGTGCTGGTCGATTTCTGGGCGCCGTGGTGCGGCCCCTGCAAGAGTCTCGGCCCGCTGCTGGAAAAGCTCGAAGCCGAGGCAGCCGGCAAATGGAAGCTCGTGAAGGTCAACGTGGACGAGAACCACGAACTGGCCGCGCACTTCCAGGTGCGCAGCATTCCGCACGTGATCGCATTCGCCGACGGCCAGCCGGTCGATCAGTTCGTCGGCGTGCTGCCGGAAGGACAGTTGCGCGAGTTCATCGAGCGGCTCGTGCCGCAAGGCGCGCCGGCCGCGCGCATCGAAGCGCAGAGCGCGCTCGCCGAAGGCCGCCGCGAAGACGCCTACGATCTGCTGCAAGCGGCGCTCGCGTACGACCCCGGTTTCGACGACGCGCGCATGGACCGCATCGAGCTGCTGCTCGAAGACAACCGCATCGACGAAGCGCGCAACGAAGTCGATCTGCTGTCGCCGAAAACGACCCAGGGCATCGACGCGCGCTTCAACGCGATCAAGACGCGGCTCGACGCGGTCGATGCCGCCGCGGACCTGCCGCCCACCGATGCGCTCGAAGCGCGCGTCGCCGGCAATCCCGACGATCTCGAAGCGCGCTTCGATCTCGCGAATGCGTTTATCGCGCACCGCAAATACGCGCAGGCGCTCGAACATCTGCTCGCGATCGTGCAGCGCGACCGCACGTTCCGCGACGACGTCGGCCGCAAGACGATGCTGTCGGTATTCGATCTGGCCGCGCATCAGCCGGAGCTGGTGTCGCAATGGCGGCGCAAGCTCAGCGCGTCGTTGTACTGATTAGCGCGCGACTGACGAGTGCCCGATGACCGGCGCGGTTGCGGTGAACGCCGCAACCGCGCCGGTCCGTACTGCATCGGCCTTCATCGCTTTCCATCAAACCGCAGCGCTCAAATAGCCGCCCGCGCCCTCGCCTGCTTCGCCAACTCGCGCAGCACATGCGCCGCCGCCGCAAACCCGAAGCTCGCGGTCACGCACACGCTCGACCCAAACCCCGCGCAATTCAGACCGACCGGCCCCGTGTGACCCGGCGACGTGCTCACGTGCCCGGCTTCCTCGTCGATATCGCAAACGGCCGCTTCCGGATAGATCAGCGGCTCGTCCGAATACACCGCGCTCACCTTGAACTTCGCCTTCGGCCCGCGCGGAAAGCCATGCTGTTTGCGCAACTGGCCGCGCACCTTCGACAGCAACGGGTCCTGGATCGTCAGCGCGAGATCGTCGATGCGAATACGCGTCGGATCGAGCTGGCCGCCCGCGCCGCCGACCGTAATCAACGCCTGCTGGCGCTCGACGCACCACGCGATCAGCGCGGTCTTCGTGCGCACGCTGTCGATCGCGTCGATCACGTAGTCGAAGCCGCCGCCGAGCGTCGCCGCGAAGTTGTCTGGCTCCACGAAGTCTTCGACGAGCCGCACGTCGCAATACGGATTGATCGCCGCGATGCGCTCGGCCATCGCCTCGACCTTCGGTTTGCCGTAGTTGCCGTCGAGCGCATGGATCTGCCGGTTCGTGTTGCTCTCGGCGACGTTGTCGAGATCGATCAGCGTCAGCGTGCCGAGCGCGCTGCGCGCCAGCGCCTCGGCAACCCACGAACCCACGCCGCCGATGCCGATCACCGCGACGTGGGCGCCCTCGAACGCGGCGAGCGCGTCGGCGCCGTACAGACGCGCGATGCCGCCGAAGCGGCGCGCGCGGTCGGCGGTTTCATTCGCATCGAGGCTGGTAGTAAGATCGGATTGCGCGGTGGTGCTGAACATGATGACGGGGCTCGAATACAAGGCATACACAGGCGGAACGGAAAGCGGCTTCGCGTTCGTGAAGCCGACGCGCGCGCAGCCCGTATTTTGCCTCAACGCCTTGCCCGAAGTTTCGCGTGACGTCCCGCTCCCCGAACGGGTCATGCGAAGGGGTTATACGAAAGGGTCATACGAAGAGGTCACGCGAGCAACGAAACACGGCCTGCCCGCGCCTCGCGCGACCGCTCGCGCAGGCAGGGCATGCGGCGTCTGACACGCTCGTCCGCTCGCGCGCAAAAAATTGGCGCCTTAGCTATACTTGCCTGACTGTAAGCGTTCGCATAAGAACATGATCTCACTCGCCGAGCTTCGAAAAAATTATTCGCTGGGCTCTCTGGACGTCGCCGACGTCGACCACGATCCGTTCCGTCAATTCGACGCGTGGTTCCAGCAGGCGATCGACGCCCAACTGCCCGAGCCGAATGCCATGACGCTGGCAACGGTCGACCCGCGCGGCCGGCCATCGGCACGCATCGTGCTAATCAAGGGTGTCGACGAGCGAGGCTTCGTGTTCTTCACCAATTACGAGAGCCGCAAGGGCCGCGAGCTGAGCGCGAACCCTTACGCGAGCCTGCTGTTTCACTGGATCGAACTCGAGCGCCAGGTGCGCATCGAGGGCCGCGTCGTCAAGACGGACGCGGCAGACAGCGACGCCTATTTCGCGTCGCGTCCGCTCGGCTCGCGCATCGGCGCGTGGGCCTCGAATCAGAGTCAGGTGATTGAAAGCCGTTCGCAGCTCGAAGTACGTGAACGCGAAATCAGCCTGCAATATGGCGACAATCCTCCGCGGCCGCCGCACTGGGGTGGGTACCGTCTGGTGCCCGAGGCGATCGAATTCTGGCAGGGGCGGCCTTCGCGTCTGCACGATCGTCTGCTCTATACGCGCGCGGACGCAAGCGGTAGCTGGCAGATCGCCCGCCTGTCGCCCTGATCCGACGAATGATGCCGGCGGCGCCGCTTGCGTGGCGATGCGCACCGGCCGGATTGCGTTGCGCGGCCCGCGGAATGCGCCGCGCCCTATCGCGATCCACACAAGCTTTGCTTTAAATCAACGAACACGGAGAGATCACATGTTCTGGGAGAAAAAGCTGGCGCAGTGGGTTGAAGACGTCAAAACCAAAGCGAATCTGCCTGCACGCCTCGTGCTGTGGGACGGTCAGCAGCATGACTTCGGGCGGTTCGCCGCGCCCCAGGTCACGCTGCACGTCAAGAGCGCGACCGCGCTGCCCTATCTGCTCGAACCGAGCCTCGACAATCTCGGCGAGGCGTACGTGAAGGGCAAGATCGACATCGAGGGCAAGCTGTCGGACATCATCAATATCGGCTATGAACTCGCGCGCAGCACCGTCACCAATGCGAGCAAGCTCGCGCGCGTGCGGCGCTACTTCAATCACTCGAAGGCGTCGGACAGGAAAGCGATCCAGTATCACTACGACGTCTCGAACGAGTTCTACAAGCTGTGGCTCGACGAGAACATGGTCTACTCGTGCGCGTACTTCGAGACCGGCACCGAAGACCTCGCGACCGCGCAGCTGAAGAAAATAGATCACATTCTGACCAAAATCCAGTTGCAGCCCGGCCAGCGTCTGCTCGATATCGGCTGCGGCTGGGGCGCGCTCGTGCTGCGCGCGGCGCAGAAGTTCGGCGCGAAATGCGTGGGCGTGACGCTCTCGCAAAACCAGTTCGACCTCGCCACCGCACGCGTGAAAGCGGCCGGCCTCGAAAACCAGATCGAGATTCGCCTGCAGGACTATCGCGATGTCCAGGGGCAGTTCGATCGCATCACGAGCGTCGGCATGTTCGAGCACGTCGGCCACAAGAATCTGCCGGGCTACTTCGAGAAGATGCGCGACCTGCTGGCCGACGACGGCATCGCGATGAACCACGGCATCACGTCGAGCGACGCCGACAGCGGCGAGACCTCGCTGGGCGGCGGCGAGTTCATCGACCGCTACGTGTTCCCGAACGGCGAACTGCCACACATCAGCCTCGCGCTCGAATCGATGCAGCGCGGCGGCCTCGAACCGGTTGACGTCGAAAGCCTGCGCCGTCACTATGCGCACACGCTCGATCTGTGGGCGGAGAATTTCGAAGCGCATGCGGACGAAGCCCGCAAGCTCGTCGACGACGAGAAATTCCGCATCTGGCGCGTGTATCTGGCCGGCTGCGCGTATGCATTCGAAAACGACGACGTGTCGATCTTCCAGGTGGTGTGCCGTAAAGCCGGCCGCAGCGCGAAAAACCTGCCGTGGTCGCGCCGCTACATGTACGAAAAACCGCTGTGACCCGGCCATGACCGGTGGGCGCCGCGGCGGGCATGAAGCGTGAAGTGAGACGCCGCGGCGCAACCTGAACAGCAGGCCGGACATTGATGGACCAGAGCGGGACGAACGAAGTTGAAAAGCCGTTGAGCGGCAACGACGGCAAGCCGGACGATGCGGCTCGCGAAGCCGCGCAGTTCGATCTGTTCGGGATGCCGGTGGATGAACCGCAGGCTGCGGTATTGCCGGTGCAGAAAGGCGGCGTGCGTGGCGCCAGGCTGACGCGTACCGCCGCGGCTGAAGATACCGCGCCCGCAGCCTCGCTCGACAACACCAGCATCGATGCCGATGCCGCCTCACTCGTCGCCGGCTCGTCCATAGCCATAGCGGCACCCGCCAGCCCAGCAGTGTCCGCCGCCCAACCCCGGCGCGCCCAGCGTACGCAAGCTAGCGCCGCCTCGCTGTGGGAAGACGACACGCCCGACAACCCCGCCGCCACGGCCGCCGCGGCTGGTACGGCAGACGCACCGGACACCTCAAACACCCCGCCCGCTCCCGCCGACACCCCGAAAAAACGCCGCAGCCGCGACGTCCTCGCCGCACCGCCCTCACCCGAACTGCTCGCGCTCGCGGCGCAATTGCCGCCGCAAGTCCACCTCGGCACGTCGACGTGGTCGTTTCCGGGCTGGAGCGGCATCGTCTACGGCGACGACTACAGCAACAGCAAGCTCTCGCGCGAAGGCTTGAGCGCCTACGGCGCGCATCCGCTGCTGAAGACGGTCAGCATCGACCGCTCGTTCTACCAGGCGCTCACGGTCACCGAATACCTGCGCTATGCGCAGCAGGTACCCGAGCATTTCCGCTTCATCGTCAAGGCGCCGATGACGATCACCGACGCCACCGTGCGTGCCGAGCGCGGCGAGCCGGTGTCGCTGAACCCGTGCTTCCTGAACGCACAGATGGCGATCGACGACTTCGTCACGCCCTGTCTCGCGGGACTCGGCGCCAAGGCCGGCGCGCTCGTGTTCCAGTTCTCGCCGCTGCCGGACTCGATGCTCGCACAGCCGGCGGTATTTATCGAGCGCCTCGCGGAATTTTTCAACGCGCTGCCGGGACTGCCCGACGGCAGCTGCTACGCGGTCGAAATTCGCGACGCGAGTCTGCTCACGCCGCGCTTCATCCGCATGCTGAAGGCGGCGGGCGTGCGCTATTGCGTCGGCATTCATGCGCGCATGCCCGACCCACTGCGTCAGGCCGCCGCACTCGCGCTGCTCGACGGCGAGCCGGCCGGTCCGCTGATCGTGCGCTGGAGTCTGCATGGCGGCTTCAAATACGAGCAGGCGAAGGCGAAGTACGAGCCGTTCAACCGGCTCGTCGACGAAGACCCGGCGACGCGCGCGTCGCTCGCCGAACTGGCCGCGCGTTATGCGCTGGCCGGCCAGCCGGTCGTGATCGCGGTCAACAACAAGGCGGAAGGATCGGCGCCGCTCAGTTGCGTGAAGCTGGCGGCGGAGATCGTCGAGGCCTGCGCGCGTCTCGCGCGGGCGCGTGAGGTGGATGGAGACGAAGCGCCGGCGCAACCCGCACGGGGCGCAAGCGAAGGCGAAGCCGGCGACGCACAGAGCTGAACGATTTCACGCGGGCCGCCGCCGTGGCCCGTGTGAACGAACTCCGTTCATTCGCGCTGCAGACGGAAGAACTGAAGCTCCGTGCGGCTCCGTAACGCCCACCACGACCCCAGACTCCGCTCCCCCAATCACCCCGCCTTGATCCGATGCGCGAACTTCTGCCGGAATTTCGCGACCTTCGGCGCCACCACGAACGAGCAATAGCCCTGATTCGGATGCTGCGCGAAATAGTTCTGGTGATACGCCTCGGCGGGCCAGTAGTTGCCGTCGAGCGGCACCACCTGGGTGACGATCTTGCCGTCGTAAATGCGCTCCTCGCCGATCTCGCGAATCGCCTGCAGCGCAGTTTCGCGCTGCGCATCGGAATGGGTGAAGATCGCCGAGCGGTACTGCGTGCCGACGTCGTTGCCCTGCCGGTTCAACTGCGTCGGATCGTGGATCGCGAAGAAGATGTCGAGAATCTCGCGATAGCTGATCTTCGCGGGATCGAAGTCGACCTTGACCACTTCCGCGTGGCCGGTCTCGCCGTCGCACACCTGCTCGTAGCTCGGCTGGCGCGTGTGACCGCCCGCATAGCCCGACTCGACCGCGTTGACGCCTTCGACGCCCAGATACACCGCTTCGAGGCACCAGAAACACCCGCCACCGAGCGTTGCCGTCTCGTTCATAACGTTCACCCCAGATCAGATACGGAAAAATGGACCGGTGGCCGGCGTTTTCGCCGCCGCCGAGTCCGGTATATAGGGCCGAAAACGCCGCGTAAAAGCCAGCCGAAGCGCGACGCCGCTCGCACGCCTGATTTGCGCGCCTGATTTGCGCACCCGGTCCGCGCCGGCCGCCATGCAATCGTGCCATTTATCGAGTATAGGAACGCCGGCGCTCGTCAGGGGGACAAGTCTGCGCCACGTTCACAGCAATCCTTGACGAACGACAAGCTTTTCGACGGCTCCGACGATCGTCCCGCCAGGATGCCCGGCAACGAACCCCGGTGCGCGTTTTTACTCGAGTACGCGCCGGTTTGACGACCCGCCGGCATCCGCGGCACGGCGCACGCGGCGATTGCAGTTAAAATTGGCGCAAATCGACGATTTTCACCATGACTTTCGAATCATTCGCTTCCAGCCGCACCGGCCTGCGCGTCAGTCAGGCTTTCACACGGCGCGTGCCGGGGGTTCTGCCCGAATGAAGCGCGCCAGCCCACCCAACTTCAACCAGGCCGCGTTCAAGCAGGCGCTCGGCCAGTTTGCGACCGGCGTCACCGTCATCACGACGCGCGCCGCGTCGGGCCAGTTGATCGGCATCACGGCCAGTTCGTTCAATTCGGTTTCGCTCGATCCGCCGCTCGTGCTGTGGAGTCTCGCGACGCGTTCGGCCTCGATGCCGGTGTTTCGCGCCAATAGCCACTACGTGGTCAACGTGCTGGCCGCGTCGCAGCTCGATCTGTGCAAGCGCTTCGCGACCGTGAAGGGCGACCGCTTCGAAGGCGTGTCGCACGCGGCGGGCGACAGCGGCATGCCGGTGCTCGACGGCGCGCTCGCCTGGTTCGAATGCCATAACCGCAGCCGCTACGAGGAAGGCGACCACGTGATTTTCGTGGGCGAAGTGGAGCGCTGCGGCGTGCACGAAAACGCCGCCGAAATCCTGCCGCTCGTGTTCCAGAGTGGTCAGTTCCACGGCCTCAAATTGCTTTGAAACGTCCCGCCGCGCGCACCGCGCGGCGCCCCTGCCCGCTCAGCGCTCGTTGTGCGCAGCGCTATGCCCGCTGTTCTTTTTCACGAGCGAAACCGGCACGCCCGAATCTTCCTTGAGCGTCTCCAGCACGATGTTCGAGCGGATGTCCATCACGCCCGGCGCCTTGTACAGACGCTGCAGCACGAAATCCGAATAGTGCTTGAGGTTGTGCGCGAGCACCCGCAGCAGGTAATGGGTCTCGCCCGTCACGACGAACGCGCCGACCACTTCGGGCCAGTCGCGCACGGCCTCGGCGAAACGCTCGTGCCAGTTTTCCTGGTCGTTGCGCATCGACACCTGCACGAACGCCTCCAGTTCGAAACCGAGCACCTCGCGATTCAGGCACGCCCGGTAATGTTCGATGACGCCCTGCTCCTCGAGCAGACGCAGGCGCCGCAGACACGCCGACGGCGAGAGCGAGATGCGCTCCGCGAGGTCGAGATTGCTGATCCGTCCTTCCTGCTGAAGCACCGTCAAGATACGGCAATCGGTGGCGTCGAGCGAGATCGCGTTCATATTCGGTCTCCCTTTCCCGTTTGACTCAAATTATGTTCCAAGACACGGCTAAGAAGGAGATTTTTTCGCAATCACATTTCGCGGCTTGACCACTATCATTTAAAGATCGTCACCCGCCACAGAAACGGTCATGCCAACACTCTGGGACATCAGCCCCGCCGTCGATACCGCCACGCCCGTCTGGCCGGGCGACACGCCGGTCGGCATCGAGCGTGTGTGGCGCATGGAAGCGGGCTCGCCCGTCAACGTCGCGCGGCTCACGCTGTCGCCGCACACCGGCGCCCACGCCGACGCGCCGCTGCACTACGACGCCGAGGGCGCCGCGATCGGCCACGTGCCGCTCGACGCGTATCTCGGTTTATGCAGAGTGATGGATTGCATCGGCGCATCGCCTGTTGTGACGCCACAACACCTGGCCGGCTCGCTCGACGATCTGCCGCCGCGAGTCTTACTGCGCACTTACAGAAGCGCGCCGACCGCCGCCTGGGACAGCGCGTTCTGCGCGGTCGCGCCCGATACCGTCGATCAGCTTGCCGCACGCGGCGTCAAGCTGATCGGCATCGACACGCCGTCGCTCGATCCGCAGGAATCGAAGACGATGGACGCGCACCAGCGGATTCGCGCGCATCGCATGGCGATTCTCGAAGGCATCGTGCTCGACGCGGTCGAACCCGGCGACTACGAGCTGATCGCGCTGCCGCTCAAACTGACCGCGCTCGACGCGAGCCCGGTGCGTGCGGTGCTGCGCGCGCTGCCCGGCTCGCGCTGAGGCACGCCGAACCCGCGACACGACCGGCTACACGGCCAGCTACACGACCTATCAACCGACGAACCCTCCCGCCCGGAACCAACGGACCACCATGAACCATCGTGACGAAGCCGTGGCGCTCGATAGCGCCGATCCCCTCGCCATGCTGCGCGACCAGTTCGCGCTGTCGCCGGCCACCATCTATCTCGACGGCAACTCGCTCGGCGTGCCGCCGGCCGCGGCCGCGCAACACGCGCAGACCGTGATCGGCGCGCAATGGACCGAGGGGCTGATCCGCAGCTGGAACAACGCCGGCTGGTTCGCGCTGCCGCGCCGGCTCGGCAACAAGCTCGCGCCGCTGATCGGCGCGGCGAGCGACGAGGTGGTCGTTACCGACACGATTTCGATCAACCTGTTCAAGCTGCTGTCGGCCGCGCTGCGGGTCGCCGATGCGCGCGATCCGCGGCGCCGCGTGATCGTCTCCGAGCGCTCGAATTTCCCGAGCGACCTGTACATCGCGCAGGGGCTCATCGAGCAGCTCGATCGCGGCTATGAGCTGCGCCTCGTCGACGATCCGTCCGAGCTGCCCGCCGCGATCGGCGACGACACCGCGATCGCGATGATTACTCACGTGAACTACCGCACCGGCTACATGCACGACATGGCCGCGCTGACGAGACTGATTCACGACCGGGGCGCCCTCGCGCTGTGGGACCTCGCGCATTCGGCGGGTGCGGTGCCGGTCGATCTGAACGGCGTCGGCGCCGACTACGCGGTCGGCTGCACCTACAAGTACCTGAACGGCGGCCCCGGTTCGCCTGCCTTCGTGTGGGTGCCGCAGCGCCACCAGAACGCATTCGCGCAGCCGCTCTCGGGCTGGTGGGGGCATCGCGCGCCGTTCGAGATGAGCCCCACATATCGGCCGGATGACGGCGTGGGCCGCTATCTGTGCGGCACGCAGCCGATCGTCTCGATGGCGCTCGTCGAATGCGGACTCGACGTGTTCCTGCAAACCGACATGCAGGCGATCCGCAAGAAGTCGCTCGCGCTGACCGATCTGTTCATCGAACTGGTGGAGACCCGTTGCGGCGAGTTTCCGCTCGAACTCGTCACGCCGCGCGAACACGCGCGGCGCGGCTCGCATGCGAGCTTCGAACATCCGCACGGCTATGAGGTGATGCAGGCGCTGATCGCGCGCGGCGTGATCGGCGACTATCGCGAGCCGTATGTGCTGCGCTTCGGCTTCACGCCGCTGTACACGCGCTTCGTCGACGTCTGGGACGCCGTCGAGACGCTGCGCGACATACTCGTGCATGAAACCTGGCGGGCGCCGGAATTCGCCGCGCGCGGCGCCGTTACCTGAGGATCATGGAATGACCGATCACATGCACACGCCGGGCTTGCCCGAAGAGTCGCCCGCGCAAGGCTGTCCGTTCGGCCATGGGAAGACGGGCGCAACCGGCACGCCCGCCGCGAGTTCGGCGGGCTCCGCTGCGGCGGGGGCGGGTTCCACATCCACCACCGCCACCACATCCACCGCCTCTGCCACGCATTCCGCCAACCCTGGCTGGCACGACGCGCAGCTCGATTTCTCGGAATCGATGAGCTACGGCGACTATCTGTCGCTCGGCAAGGTGCTCGACGCGCAGCATCCGTTGTCGCCGGATCACAACGAGATGCTGTTCATCATCCAGCACCAGACCAGCGAACTGTGGATGAAGCTCGCGCTCTACGAACTGCACGCGGCATTGAAGGCCGTGCATCGCGACGAATTGCCGCCCGCCTTCAAGATGCTCGCGCGCGTGTCGCGGATCATGGAGCAGCTCGTGCAGGCCTGGAACGTTCTCGCGACGATGACGCCGTCCGAGTACACGGCCATGCGCCCTTATCTCGGCAGCTCGTCGGGCTTCCAGTCGTACCAGTACCGGCAGATCGAATTCCTGCTCGGCAACAAGAACGAGCAGATGCTGAAGCCGCACGCGCATCGCCCCGACATCCACGCCGAGGTGAAGGCCGCGCTCGAAACGCCGTCGTTCTACGACGAAGTCGTGCGGCTGCTCGCGCGCCGCGGCTTCGCGATCTCGCCCGCGCGGCTCGAACGCGACTGGACCCAGCCCACCGTGCACGATGCCTCGGTCGAGGCCGCATGGTTCGAGGTCTATCGCAATCCGTCCGAGCATTGGGATCTGTACGAGATGGCCGAAGAACTCGTCGATCTCGAAGACGCGTTCCGTCAGTGGCGCTTCCGGCACGTCACGACGGTCGAGCGCATCATCGGCTTCAAGCAGGGCACGGGCGGCACGAGCGGCGCGTCGTATCTGCGCAAGATGCTCGACGTCGTGCTGTTCCCCGAACTGTGGCACGTGCGCACGATGCTCTAACCCGACCGCTCGCTCCGGCGGCTCCGGCAAGCCCTGCGCGCAGCCTTCACCGCGCCGTATAGCCGCCGTCGATCGGCAGGCATACGCCGCTAATCATCGACGCCGCCTCGCTCAACAGAAACAGGATCGGCGCGGCGACTTCGGCGGATTCGGCAAAGCGCCGCAGCGGGATCGCCTGCAAGGCCGGATCGCGTTTGGCGGGATCGCTCCAGGCCAGCACCGCCATCGGCGTCAGCGTGACCGTGGGGTTCACGCTGTTCACGCGAATCCCGCTCGGCCCCAGCTCGACGCACAGCGCGCGCGTGGCCGCATCGAGCGCGGCCTTCGAGGCCGAATAGCTTAGATGATCCTCAAGCGCGACGAGCGCAGCCTGGCTCGATACGTTCACGATGCTGCCCGCGCGCTGCGCCGCGAGCATCGCGCGCGCGACGTGCTTCGCGACCAGCACCGCACCGCGCGTATTAACGGCCATCACGCGATCGAAGCTCGCGGCCGTGGTCTCCACCGCGCGTTCGAGCAACGCGATGCCCGCGCAATTCACAAGACCGTCGAACGGTTCGAGCGAGGCGAAGGCGTCCTCGATCGCGGCTTCGTCGCCGACGTCGAGCGCGAGAGGCTCGCAACCGGTTTCCTCGGCAAGCCGCGCGAGTTCGTCGACGTTGCGCGCCGCCGCGACAACCGACGCGCCGCTCGCGCACAAGGCTTCGACCGTGGCGCGGCCGATGCCGCTCGATGCGCCCGTCACGAGAATCGAGCGGCCGGAAAAATCGAAAGTAGCGTTCATGATGATTGCAAGCGATGCATGACCGGCTTCAAGGCCGGATAGAGGTCTACGTACACGCCGAAGCGCTGCTGATATAGCGCCATGCGCTGCGCGTCGGGCTGCGCGCGCTCGATCAGCGTGACCCAGCCGCCCTGCGCCGCTTCGCGCGACACGAGGCCCACGCCGACCGCCGCGAGCCGCGCGGCGCCCATCGCGGCTTCGACGTCCTGCTCGATCGTGTAGACCGGATAGCCGGTGATGTCGGCGATGATCTGCATCCACAGGTCCGAATGCGCGGCGCCGCCGACCACGATCAGTTTGTCGTCGAGCGATTGCGCGCCTTTGCGTCCCGCCTCGATGTTGTGCTTCAGCGCGAACGACACGCCTTCGAGCACCGCGCGATACAGATGCGCGCGCGTATGAAAGAGCGACAGTCCGACGAACGCGCCGCTCGCTTTCGCGTCCCACACCGGGCTGCGCTCGCCCATCAGATACGGCAGGAACAGCACGCCGTCGGCGCCGGCCGGCACCTGCGCGGCGGCTTCTTCGAGCAGCCGGTGCGGATCGCCATGCGGCGTCGCGCGCGCGGCCTCGATCTCCGCATGACAGAACTGCTCGCGATACCACGCGACCGACGCACCCGCCGTGATCGCGCCGCCGAATACATAGAGGTCCTGCTGGCCGTTGAAAACATGCGGCATGCTGACCAATCCGTGCCGCGCGTCGACCTGCTGGTTGATATAGCCCCAGCACATGCTCGTGCCGATCATCGCGACGTGCTGCCCCGCGCGCGTGACGCCGGCGGCGAACGTCGCCATGGCCGCATCCACGCCGCCCGCGACGATCGGCGTGCCCGCTTCGAGCCCGAGCTGCGCGGTCCATTGCGACAGCAGTCCGCCCACCACGTCCGACGATTCGACGAGGCGATCCGGCATCATCGTCGCGGGAATGCCGAGCATGTCGAGCGCTTCGTCCGACCAGTCGCGCCGCGCCATGTCGTAGACGCCGCCGATATTGCCGGCCGAACTGTGATCGACCGCGACCTCGCCGGTCAGCAGATAAATCACGTAAGCATTCGGCGGCAGGAAATAGCGCGTATGCGCCCATACGTCCGGCTCGTTTTCGCGCAGCCACAGCATCTTCGTGTAGCCGTAGTAGCTATCCACGCCATTGCCGGTGATCGTATAAAGCCGTTCGAGATCGACGTTCCCGCGCACCCAGTCGACCTGCGTGGTCGCGCGCCGGTCCATCCAGATCAGGCAGGGCGCGAGCGGCCGCATGTCGCTGTCGACGGGAATGCCCGAGCCGCCGTACAGGCTGCTCACGCACAGCGCCTTGATCGAACTCGCGGCGACGCCGGCCGCCTTCGCCTCGCTCACGCAAGCGGCCACGCATGCGACCACCGCCTTCAGCCACACCGCGGGCCACTGCTCGGCCCACAACGGTTTCGGCGTGTCGGGCTGATAGCCCGACGCATGCTGCGCGACGATCGCGCCGTGCTCGTCGACGAGCAGCGCCTTCGTGCTCTGCGTGCCGATATCGACGCCGATGACGTAGTTCATAAAGTCTCCGTTGATGGGCCGCGCGCCACGCTCAGGCGCGCGGCTTCAGCAGCACCTTGATCGAATCGAGCGAGTTCGCGATCTTGATCGCCTCGTCCCATTCTTCGAGCGAGAAGCCATGCGTGACGATGCCCTTCGACGTCACGAGCCCGCGCGCGAGCAGATCGATCGCGATCGGATAGCAGTACGGCCCGAGATGCGCGCCGCGCACGTCGAGCTCCTTGCGATCGCCGATCACCGACCAGTCGAGTGTCGTATCGGCACCGAACACCGAAAATTCGACGAAACGCCCAAGCTTGCGGATCAGGTCCATGCCCTGATTCACGCCGATCGGCGCGCCGGTCGTTTCAATATAGACGTCGCAGCCGTATCCGTCAGTGAGCGAATGGATGATCGCGAGCGCGTCGTCTTTCTTCGGATTGATCGTCACGTCCGCGCCGTATTCGCGCGCCAACGCCAGCCGCTCTTCGACGAGATCGATCACGACGAGCTTCTTCGGCGTCTTCAGATGCGCGACCTGGGTCATCATCAAACCGAGCGGCCCCGCGCCCGCGATCACGACCACGTCGTCGAGCTGCACGTCGCCGCGATTCACCGTGTGAATCGCGCAGGCCAGCGGCTCGATGATCGCGGCATCTTCGAGCGAGATGCCGTCAGGAATCTTGTGGACGATCGCGGTCGGCGGAATGCGCATGTACTCGGCCATGCCGCCGTCCGCGACCTCGCGCTGAAAGCCGAAGATGTTGTGCACTTCGCACATCCAGTACTGGCCGGATTTGCAATAGCGGCATTTGCCGCACGGCACGATCTGCTCGGCGATCACGCGCTCGCCCTTTTGCACACCAAAATGCTCGGCCGCGCCTTCGCCGAGTTCTTCGACATAGCCGAAGAATTCGTGACCCGGAATCACCGGCGCCTTGACCCACGGGCTCGGGCCGCCCCAGAACATCTTCGCGCCCGAGTGGCACTTGCAGTCGCTCGCGCAGATGCCGCACGCGGCGATGCGAATCACGAGTTCGTGCGCGCCGGCACGCGGCTTCCGTACCTGTTCGACGCGATAGTCTTTCGGTGCATGACAGACGATGGCGGTCATGTTCGGCTTGTCGGATTGAGTCGTCATTGCATGGTCCTGCGAAAAAGTGGGGAAAAGGAAGCGTTACTTTCTGCGGTCGCGGCTGATATAGATCGCGAGCAGAATGATTCCGCCCTTGATCACGTTCTGTACGTACGGATTCACGCCGACCATGTTCAGGCCGTTGTTCAGGACGCCGAGTAAAAGCGCGCCGATCAGCGTGCCGATAATCGAGCCGCGTCCGCCCGAGATCGACGTGCCGCCCATCACGACGGCGGCGATCGCGTCGAGTTCGAAGCCGACGCCCGCGTTCGGCTGGCCGCTCATCAAACGCGCGGTCAGCACGATCGAGGCGAACGCCGAGGTCAGGCCGGCGATCGTGTAGACGAGCAGCTTGACGCGCGCGACACGCACGCCCGAGAGCCGCGTCGCCTGCTCGTTGCCGCCGATCGCATAGACGTAGCGGCCGAACGGCATGCGTTCGAGCAGCACCCAGGCGATCACGTAGATCACCGCCATGATGACGACCGGCGCCTGGATGCCGAGAATCTTGCCGCTGCCGAAGAAGCTGACCCAGTCGGGCAGGCCGTCGATCGGATAGCCGCCCGTGTAGATCAATGCGAGGCCGCGCGCGATACCCATCGTCGCGAGCGTGACGATGATCGGCGGCATGCCTGCGAACGCGACGAAGAAGCCGTTGGCCGCGCCGAAGCCGAGACCGACGGCGAGACCCACCACGAGCGCGGCCACCGCGTTCATGCCGGCCACCATAAGACCGGCCGCGAGCGTGCCGGAGAGCGCCATTACCGAACCGACCGACAGATCGATGCCGCCCGTCAGGATCACGCAGGTCATGCCGACCGCGATGATCGCGTTAATCGACACCTGGCGCAGCACGTTCTCGATGTTCGCGGCGGAGAGGAAGCTGTCGCTCGCGAACACCATGACGATGCAGACCACCAGCAGGCCGACGAACGGATAGAACAGTGTCGAGCGTTTCAGCGCGGCCCAGCTGAAGCGTGCGGGTGCGCCCGGCGTATTGCCCGCAACGGTCGAGCTCTCGGGCGAAGAAGAAGGATTAGGCGTGTTCATGAGCAGCTCCAAGCGAACCGGCGGTCGCATAGGTCATCACGGCATTCGAGTCGATCGCGTCGCCTTCGAGCATGGCTTCGATGCGCCCCTGCCGGAACACGGCGACGCGGTCGCACATGCCGACGATCTCCGGCAGTTCGGACGAGATCATGATGATCGAGTAGCCGCGCGCGGTCAGTTCGCGCATCAGCAGATAGATTTCGGCCTTCGCGCCGACGTCGATGCCGCGCGTCGGCTCGTCGAAGATCAGGATGTTGGTGTGGTGATTGAGCCAGCGCGCGATCACGACCTTCTGCTGATTGCCGCCCGAGAGCGTCGCGACTTCGGTATGCATGGTCGGCGCCTTCACGCCGACGCGCTTCATGATGTCGGCGGTCGCGCGCGCCTCGCTGCGGTGGTCGATAAAGAAACGCAGCGAGCGGTACTTGCCGAGGTTGTTGATCGAGATGTTCTGCCTGATCGAGAAGTCGGTGATGAGCCCTTCGGTCTTGCGGCTTTCGGGCAGGATGCCGACGCCCGCGCGCAACGCATCGGCCGGATCGGCGAGCTTCGCGGCCGCGCCGTTCACGCGAATCTCCTTCACGTAGGCCGGGTCCGCGCCGATCACCGCGAGCGCGGTCTCGGTGCGCCCCGAGCCGACCAGTCCCGCGAAGCCGAGTATCTCGCCCTCGCGCAGCGAGAAACTCAGCACCGGGCTGTCTTTCAGCAACTGCAAGCGCACGACGTCGAGCACGATCTTCGCATCGGCGCGCGGCGGCGGCTTCGGCGGAAAGCTGCTCTCGATGCGGCGCCCCACCATCATCTGCACGAGACGGCTCACGTCCGATTGCGCGACCTCGGTCATGCCGACGTACTGGCCGTCGCGCAGCACCGTGATGCGGTCGCACACTTCGAAAATCTCTTCGAGGTGGTGCGAGATGAAGATCATCGCCACGCCCTGCTGCTTCAGTTCGCGCATGATCGTGAACAGATGCGCGGCTTCGGCGGGTGTCAGCGTCGCGGTCGGTTCGTCGAGAATCAGGATGCGCGCCTCGAGCGACAGGGCCTTGCCGATTTCGACGAACTGCTGCTGCGCGACCGACAGTTCGCGAATCGGCACCGACAGATCGATCGCGACGCCGAGCCGCGCGAAAATCTGCGCGGCCGCGCGGCGCATCCTGCCGCGTTCGAGCATGCCGAAGCGGGTCCGCATTTCGCGGCCGAGAAAGATGTTCTCGACCGCATTCAGATACGGAATCAGGCTGAACTCCTGAAACACGATGCCGACGCCGGCGGCCACCGCGTCGTGATAGTTCGCGAAGTGGCGCGCCGTGCCGTCGATCGTGATCGTGCCTTCGTCGGGCTGATAGATGCCACAGAGAATTTTCATCAGCGTCGATTTGCCCGCGCCGTTCTCGCCGAGCAGCGCATGAATCTCGCCGCGCGCGATCTCGAGGTGAATGCCTTGCAGCGCCTTCACGCCAGGAAAGCTTTTGCTGATGTTGTCGAGCTTGAGAATCGTGTCCATCGCGTGTTCCTCTGCCGCAGCCGCCGCGCATGATGCTCGCGCGCGGCGGCTGCGGCCTGCATTACCAGCTGAATTACCAGCTGAAACCCTTCGCGTTGCTCTTGTCGATCAGCTTCACGTCGACCGGAATCGTCTTCGGCACATTGGCGCCCCACTTTCTCGCGAGCGCGATGCCGAGTGCGATGCGCACCTGGTCGGCCGGGAATTGTGCGGACGTCGCGACGAATTTCGAATTCGGCTTCTGGATCGCGGCAATCGCTTCGGGCGCGCCGTCGACGCTGGTCAGCTTGATGTCCTTGCCCGACGATTCGATCGCCGAGAGCGAGCCCATCGCGCCGCCGTCGTTGACGCTGAACACGCCCTTCAGATTCGGATGCGCCTGAATCATGTTCTCGGTCACGGTCAGCGCGGTCGCGCGCTCCTGCTTGCCGTTCTGCGTATCGACGAGCTTCACGCCGGGCGACTTCGCGAGTGCCGCCTTGCAGCCGCGCACGCGTTCGAGAATCGGCACGACAGGAATGCCGTCGAGAATCGCCACTTCGCCGCTGCCGCCGATCGACTTCGCGAGGTAATCGCACGCCATCAGGCCCGCGTCGTAGTTCTTCGAGCCGACGAACGAATCGACCGGACCGTTCGCATTGGCATCGACCGCGACAACCACGACGCCCGCTTTCTTCGCCGAGGTCACGGCCGACTGGATGCCGGTCGAGTCGGTCGGATTGACGAGCAGGATGTCGATCTTCTTCTGCAGCATGTCCTCGACATCGCTGACCTGCTTGCTCACGTCGTGATGCGCATCGGTCACGACCACGGTCGCGCCGATCGACGCCGCCGCATCGTTCAGTGCCTTCTGCATCGTCACGAAGTACGGGTTATTCAGTTCCTGGAACGTCATGCCGATCTTGAGCGGCGCGGCCTGCGCGGTCTGCGCGGCCGACATCGCAACGAGCGAGAGGCCGGCTGCGAGCGCCGCGACGCGGCGTGCAAAGGTCATCGACGACGGCAACGATTTCGACTGGGATTTCGACTGAAAAGCAGCTTGCTTCATGGTTGTCTCCATTTTTTTGAAGTGAGCACGTCCTGCGCGCTGTGGGTTCGCACAGCGCGACGCGTGTTGAAAAACAGGTGGACTAAAACAGCGGACTACATAAACGGACTAGATAAATTGACTAGGTGAGCGGATACGCGGTGCCGTTTTTCGGCAGGCCCGGCGCAAGCACGATCGCCGGCGCGTTGTCGATACCCCGGCCGCACGCGGCCGCTTCCTCGGAGGCATCGCGGCTCGCGTCGTTCAGTTGCTGATAGCGGCGAAACGTCGACGGCGCCATGCCCTTCACCGCGAGAAACTGCCGGTTGAAATTCGACAGATTATTGAAGCCCGCCTTGAAGCAGATGTCGGTCACGCTCAGTTCGTCGTCGGTCAATAACTGGCACGCGAGATTGATGCGCATGCGGTTCACGTACTGCACGAACGGCAGCCCGGTATGGCGGCGGAAATAGCGCGAAAACGCGCTGACGCTCTGGCCCGCGAGCTGCGCGAGTTCCGATTCGCGTAACTCGTTCGCGAGGTTCTTGCCGATATACGCGAGCACATAGTTGATACGGGTCGCCGCGAAGCTGGTCGGATCGGCCTGATAGGCGGGGCTCGCGAGCGTCTCGCGGTCCTGCGCGTTCATCAGGATCTCGAGCATCGACATGAACAGCACGAGCCGGCGCAGGCCGCGCGCGGCGAGCAGTTCGAGAAAGAGCGGCTTGATCTGCGCCGAGGTCTGCGGGCCGTACGACAGGCCGCGGCGCGCCTCGGCAAGCAGCGCCTCCACCTGGCGCCACTCCGGAAAGCTCTCGAGACAGTTCGACACGAATTCCTGGCCGAACTGCACGACCAGATTGCGCTGCGCGACGCTCTCGCCCTCGGGCACGTCGCTGACCCAGTTGTGCGGCAGGTTCGGGCCCATCAGCACGAGATTGCCCGGCGCGAAGCTGCTGATGTGATCGCCGACGAACATCTTGCCGGTCGTCTCGACGATCAGATGAATCTCGTATTCGGGGTGAAAGTGCCAGCGCACCGTGCGATACGGATAGCCATGCGACCACGCCTTGAACGATTCGTCGCGACGGACGGCCACGACCTCTAGATCAGGTTGCACTGTCTGCCTCCATGAGAGCGGCCCATTCGAGGCACCGCCGATCTTGATCTTGTATAGCGAAAAGTACCCGCCAAACGCACGGGCGACCACTTGAAAAGAAACCGCAGACCGATACTTTTTTGCATTCGGGTTAGCCCCGAGGCCCAAAAAGTCAAATTTGATGCAATGCAATAGCGATGGCGCAGCGGTTTTTTCCAGCCGGCGATGCGGTCATGAACGAACGCACGGCATGCCATGCCGCGCTGCGCCACGAAAACCCGTCGCCCTCGCCTTGACTTTCGTTTCGCCCGGTACGATCATTCGCTCACACACAGAGCAAATGCTCCCTATGCACGAAACGCGCGCACCGAGCGCCGCGGACAAGGCGTCGAGCATCCATCTTGCATGGAACCGGAGACATACATGAACAGCGGGCAAGGCAGCGGCGCGGCCGCACACGTGATCCTGCACATCGGCGCGGGATCGTTTCATCGCGCGCATCAGGCGTGGTATCTGCATCGGCTCAACGAAGCCAGGCTGCCGGACGAGCCGCGCTGGTCGCTCGCGGTCGGCAATATTCGCGGCGACATGAACGCGGTGCTCGACGCGCTCGCCGCGCAGAACGGCGTCTATACGCTCGAAACCGTCACGCCGCACGGCGAGCGCGCCTATGAGACGATCCGCTCGATCGAGCGCGTGCTGCCGTGGAGCGAAAGCCTCGGCGGGCTCATCGAAGCCGGTGCCGATCCGGCCTGCAAGATCATCGCGTTCACCGTGACCGAAGGCGGCTATTACCTCGACGAACACGACCGGCTCGACATCGCGAACCCCGATCTCGCCGCCGACCTCGCGGGCGGCCACACGACGATCTACGGCGCGCTCGCGGCGATTCTCGACGCGCGCATGAAGCGCGGCGCGGGCCCCGTCACGCTGCAAACCTGCGACAACCTGCGCAGCAACGGCGAGCGCTTTCATGCAGGCATGAGCGAGTTTCTCGCACGGCGCGGCGCGACCGAACTCGCGCAATGGTTCGACGGCCACACCTCGTGCCCGTGCTCGATGGTCGATCGCATCACGCCGCGCCCGACACCCGACGTGCGCGAACGCGTGCTGGCCGCGACCGGCGTCGACGACGCAAGCCCCGTGATGGGCGAGGCGTTTATCCAGTGGGTGATCGAGGACCGCTTCATCGCGGGGCGGCCCGCCTGGGAGAAGGTCGGCGCGGAACTCGTCGATTCGGTGCTGCCGTACGAGGAAGCGAAGATCCGCATTCTCAACGCGCCGCATAGCTGCATTGCGTGGGCGGGCACGCTGGTCGGCCTGAACTACATCCACGAAGGCACGCTCGACGCCAACATTCGCCAGTTCGCCTACGACTACGTGACCGAGGACGTGATTCCGTGTCTCACGCCGAGTCCGCTCGATCTCGCGCGTTATCGCGACGTCGTGCTCGAACGCTTCAGCAATCCGCACATTCTCGACACCAACCAGCGCGTCGCCGCCGACGGTTTCTCGAAGCTGCCCGGCTTCATCGCGCCGACGCTCGCCGGGTGCTTCGCGCGCGGCGTCACGCCGGCCGCGACCGCGGTGCTGCCCGCGCTGTTCTTCCGCTTTCTCGAACGCTGGCACACGGGCAAGCTGCCCTACGCGTATCAGGACGGCGTGATGGACGAGAGCGTCGCGCACGGCTTCTTCACGGCCGCCGATCCGCTACGCGCATTCGCCGCCGACCGGCTGCTGTGGGGCCGCATGGCGCAGACGCCCGAACTCGAAGCGGCGCTCGCGGGTGCGCTCGCGCGGGTCGACGCATGGCTCGCGAAACGCGGCGCGGCATGAAGGTGGCCTGAACGCTGCATGAGCGCAGCGCGGCCCGCACGAGGCCGCGCGCACGCTTCCGCGCCGACCCCGACGCACGCGCTGCCAGGCTTAATGCCCATGACAGCGCGCGCGATGTGCGGCTAAAGTAGCGCATCCCCAACGACTCAGGTTTCGCGCCCATGTACCTCGGCATCGATCTCGGCACGTCCGAAGTGAAAGTTCTGCTGCTTGCGTCCGATGGACGCGTGATCGGCACCGCAGGCTCCCCGTTTACGGTTTCGCGTCCGCATCAGCGCTGGGCCGAGCAGAATCCCGCGGACTGGTGGGCCGGCACGCGCGCGGCGCTCGGGGCATTGCGCGCGCGCCATCCCGACGAATTCGCGCAGATTCGCGGCATCGGCCTGTCGGGCCAGATGCACGGCGCGGTGCTGCTCGATGCGCAGGACAACGTGCTGCGTCCCGCGATTCTCTGGAACGACATGCGCAGCGACAAGGAATGCGCGGAACTGACCGAGCGCGCGCCCGAGTTGCACAGCGTCGCGGGCAATCTCGCGATGCCCGGCTTCACCGCGCCGAAGCTGCTGTGGGTCGCGCGCCACGAGCCCGAAATCTTCGCTAAAACCGCCTGCGTGCTGTTGCCGAAGGATTACCTGCGTCTGCAACTGACGGGCGGCAAGGTGTCCGATCCGTCGGATGCGGCCGGCACCTTGTGGCTCGATGTCGCGAAGCGCGACTGGTCCGACTCGCTGCTCGCGGCCTGCAACATGACGCGCGCGCAGATGCCGGGCCTCGCCGAAGGCAGCGCGCCGTCGGGCACGCTGCGGCCCGAAGTGGCGCGCGAATTCGGCCTGAGCGACGACCCCAACGAGGGCGTGATCGTCGCGGCCGGCGGCGGCGACAACGCGACGAGCGCGATCGGCATCGGCGCGACGCAACCGGGCGACGGCTTCGTCTCGCTCGGCACCTCGGGCGTGCTGTGCGTGGTCGGCGACAGCTTCCGGCCGAATCCGGCGTCCGCCGTGCATGCGTTCTGCCACGCGATTCCCGACCGCTGGCATCAGATGAGCGTGGTGCTGTCGGCGGCGAGCTGTCTGCGCTGGGTCTGCAAGCTCACCTCGACCGACGAACCGACGCTGCTCGCCGAAATCGAGGCGCTGCCCGCCGAGGCGCTCGCCACCGCGCCACTGTTCCTGCCGTATCTGTCGGGCGAGCGCACGCCACATAACGACCCCTACGCGCAAGGCGTGTTCTTCGGCATGACCCACGCGACCGACCGCGCGCTGCTCGGCTATGCGGTGCTCGAAGGCGTGACGCTCGCGCTGACCGACGGCCTCGACGCGCTGCGCGCGGCCGGCACCGAGGCGAAGGTGCTGTCGCTGCTCGGCGGCGGCGCGCGCAGCGACTACTGGGCCCAGCTGCTCGCCGACGCGCTCGACACCGCCACGGTCAAGCACGGCGGCGGCGAGACCGGCGCGGCGCTCGGCGCGGCCCGTCTCGGCTGGCTCGCCGCCGGCGGCGACCCGGCCACGGTGCTGACCAAGCCGCCCGTCGAAAAGCAGTTCACGCCGAATCCGCAGCGTCACGCGCAATTGCGCACGCGGCTCGACGCGTATCGCGCGCTCTACCGCCACGTGCGGCCGCTGTTCGATCCCGCGCGCGCGCCGCTCGCCTGAAGCGCTCCAGCCGGCCGGCATCCGCGCAGCAGCGGAGCCGGCCGCTTTCATCGGCACACTTCCAGCGAAACCCATCGTGCCCAAGTCCACCGAAAAACTCGATCTCGCCACACGCGCCGCCTGGCTTTACTACGTCGCCGGCAATACGCAGAACGAAATTGCCGAGAAGCTGCAGGTCTCGCGGCCGGTCGCGCAGCGGCTCGTCGCGTTCGCGGTCGAAAAGAACCTGATCCGCGTGCGCGTCGATCATCAACTGGCCGATTGCCTGTCGCTCGCCGATCAGCTGTCGAAGCGCTACGGGCTCGATCTCTGCGAAGTCGTGCCGATCGACGGCGACACCTCCGAGGAAGTCGACCGCAAGCTCGCCGTGGCCGGCGCGCAGGTCATGGAGCGCTATCTGAACGCGGAAAAGCCGATGGTCGTCGCGGTCGGCAGCGGCCGCACGCTGAAGGCCGCGGTCGATCAGATCGCGCAACTGGACCGTCCGCAGCACCGGCTCGTGTCGATGGTCGGGGCGATCGCCCAGGACGGCTCCTCGAACCGCTACGACGTCGCGCTGCGCATTTCCGAGAAAACGGGTGGCAAGCATTTCCTGCTGCCCGCGCCGCTGCTCGCCGACAGCGAGGCCGAGCGCGCGCAGTGGTGCAATCACCGGCTGTATCGGGTCGTCGAATCGCTGTCCGCGCAGGCCGACGTCGCGTTCGTCGGCATCGGCAATATCGGCCTCAACTGCCCGTTGCACGAGGACGGCTTCATCACGTCGGCGGAAGTGAAGGAGTTGATGCAGAACCACGCGATCGCCGAAATGCTCGGCTTGCCGATCGATGCAGCCGGCGCGCACGTCGAATCGCCGACCGGCCGGCGCGTGACGAGCGTCGTGCTCGACGCGCCGCCGCGCCGCCCGACCATCGGCTTCGCGGGCGGCGAGCGCAAGCGCGAGGCGTTGATCGCGGTGCTCAAGGGGGGCTGGTTGTCGGGACTCGTCACCGACGAGTTGTGCGCGAGGGCCGCGCTGGAAGCGTCGAAGGCTTGAGGAAACGCCGGCGCGCGAGGCCGTTGCCTCGCGCGCCGGCTTGATCGACGCTTATTCGGTACTCGTTCGGCGCTCATTCGGCACCCACGCCTCGCGAGCACGCTTCGTCAGATGGCTGAGCGCGGCCACGCCCGGGCAGATTCACCGCCCGTCACGCTCGAACCACGCGGCCTGATCGAGGCAGGCGGCGCGCATGCCGCCCGCCCCTGCCTTCACCCAATCGCGCAATCACGCGCTCACGCCGCCAGCACCTCGACGATCTTGCGCTGGAACGCCTTGCCTTCGCTGTCGAACAGGTGGCAATGCTCGGGCGTCGCGCCGAGCTTCAGCACGTTGCCCTTCGCATGCCGTTCGAGCGGCGGAATCCGCGCGATCAGGCCATCGGGCGCGACGTTCGACTCCGCGTACAGATACGCCGCGTCGCCGAGCGATTCGACCGTCATCGTGCGCGCGTCGATGCCGTCTTCGGTGCCGACATGCAGATGCTCGGGCCGGATGCCGACCGTCACCTTGTCGCCCTGCTTCGCCGTGCCCGGATCGACCGCGACGCGCTGCGTCTCGCCGGTTTCGTAGCGCACGGTCACGCCGTCGCTCGACACCGACTGCACGACGCCTTCCATGAAGTTCATTTTCGGCGAGCCGATAAAGCCCGCGACGAAGCGGTTCGCAGGCGCGTGATAGAGCATCGTCGGCGTGCCGACCTGTTCGAGGTTGCCCGCGGACAGCACGACGATCTTGTCGGCCAGCGTCATCGCCTCGACCTGGTCGTGCGTCACGTAGATCATCGTCGTCTTCAGCTCGTCGTGCAGACGCGCGAATTCGAGGCGCATCTTCACGCGCAGCGCCGCGTCGAGATTCGACAGCGGTTCGTCGAACAGGAACACCTTGGGCTTGCGCGTGATCGCGCGGCCGATCGCGACGCGCTGACGCTGGCCGCCCGACAACTGCTTCGGCTTGCGATCGAGCAGATGGTCGATATGCAGGATCTTCGCGGCATTGCGCACGGCCGCGTCGATCTCGGGCTTCTTCGCGCCCGCGAGCTTGAGGCCGAAGGCCATGTTGTCGTAGAGCGTCATGTGCGGATACAGCGCGTACGACTGGAACACCATCGCGATGCCGCGCTTGGCCGGCGGCACCTCGTTCATGCGCACGTTGTCGATATTCAGGTCGCCGCTCGTGATGTCTTCGAGGCCCGCGATCATCCGCATCAGGGTCGATTTGCCGCAACCGCTCGGCCCGACGAACACGACGAACTCGCCATCCGCGATGTCGAGGTTGATGTCGCGCATCACTTCGTTGTCGTCGTAGGCCTTTCTGATGTTGCGCAAAGTTAGGCTTGCCATGATGTGTCTCCGTGTAATGCTGTCCGTACTGCGTAACGCGTACCGCTGCCAGTCGTTAAATCAGGAAGTCCTGTCGTTGCTCAGGGCGCCGCCGCCGTCGCGCTCAAGGTCCATTGCGCGACGAGCTCGGGCAATTGCCGCATGTCGTCGAAGACGTGACGCGCGCCGGCCGCATGCAGGCGATCGATCTGCGCATCGCTCGCATGACCGCCGCCGACGAAGCCGAGCACCGTCATGCCCGCCGCCGTCGCCGCCGTCGCGCCGGTCACGCTGTCCTCGACGACGAGGCACGCACCCGGCGCGAGACCGAAGCCGCGCGCCGCCGCGAGATAGACGTCGGGCGCGGGTTTCGGATTCGGCACCGAGTCGGCGCAGTACAAGCGGTCGCCGAAGAAGCGCGCGAGACCCGTGCGCGCCAGCACCGTCTCGACATAAGGCCGGTAGCTGTTGCTCGCGCAGCCTTTGACGAGCGGCACCTGGGCAAGCGCCGCCTCGATGCCGTCGACAGCCGGCGCCTGCACGGCCGCCGCTTCGACCGAGCGGCGGATCGCGTCGATGTCGGCGGCGCCGAGCGTCCTGCCGAGCCGCGCCGCTGCGTCCCGCAGCACGCGCTCGATGCGCAGGCCGAGCAGCGGCAGCACGACCGCTTCGACATCGGCGCCGGGCCAGCGCGCTTCGAGTTCGCGCACGAGCATGCGCGCGGCCACGGCTTCGCTGTCGATCAGCACGCCGTCGCAATCGCAGATCAACGCGAATTGACGCATGCCGGCCGCCGCCGTGTCCACAGACGCGCCCGCGCCTTGTTGCACAGCTGCCGTCATTTGACCGCCCCGAACGTGAGACCGCGCACCAGCTGCTTCTGCGACAGCCAGCCGACGATCAGGATCGGCGCGACCGCGAGCAGCGATGCAGCGGAGAGCTTGGCCCAGAACAGGCCCTCGGGGCTCGAATACGAGGCGATGAACACGGTCAGCGGCGCCGCGTTCGAACTCGACAGATTGATGCTCCAGAACGCCTCGTTCCACGACAGGATCACGAGCAGCAGCGCGGTCGAGGCGAGCCCCGGCAGCGACATCGGCATCAGCAGATAGACGATCTCCTGCCACGTCGCCGCGCCGTCGATGCGTCCGGCTTCGAGAATGTCGCGCGGAATCTCGGCGAAGTACGTGAACGACATCCACACCGCGATCGGCAGATTGATCAGCGTGTAGACGATCACGAGACCCGACACCGTATCGAGCAGGCCGCTGTTTTTCCACAGCAGATAGATCGGCACCAGCACGCCGACCGACGGCATCATCTTGGTCGAGAGCATCCACAGCAGCACTTTCTGCGTGCGGCGCGTCGGGAAGAAGGCCATCGCATAAGCGGCCGGCACCGCGAGAATCAGGCACAGCAGCGTGACGCCGACCGAGATCAGCACCGAGTTCCACGCGAACGAGAAGTAGTTGCTGCGCGCGAACACCTCGCGGAAGCTGTCGAGCGTCGGCGTGAAAAACAGCGACGACGAATAGGCCTGCTGCTCGGTCTTGAACGCGGTGATCGTCATCCAGAAGATCGGGAAGAACAGCAGCAGCGCAACGAGCCAGGCGATCACGCCGGGAATGGCGCGGGTCACCGTCTCGAACGGCGATTTGGTCGGCACCGCGACCGGCTGCGTCGTCGAGGCAGACGTAGAGGCGGGCGTAGAAGCAGCGTGGCTCATTTTTCGTACTCCCCTTTGAGGTTCTTCGCGAGCATCCGCACGAGGAAGAACGACACGATATTGGCCAGCACGACCGCGAGAATGCCGCCCGCCGAGGCGAGACCGACGTCGAACTGCTGCAGGCCCAGCGAGAAGATCAGGTACGACAGGTTGGTGGTCGCATTGCCCGGACCGCCGCCCGTGGTCGTATAGATTTCGGCAAAGATCGACAGCAGGAAGATCGTCTCCATCATCACCACGACCGCGATCGCGCGTCTCAGATGCGGCAGCGTGATGTAGAAGAACATCGAGAACGGACCCGCGCCGTCGATCTTCGCGGCTTCCTTCTGCTCCTGGTCGAGCGACTGGATCGCCGTGAACAGGATCAGGAACGCGAACGGCAGCCACTGCCACGCGACGATCATGATGACCGCGGTCAGCGGATAGTCGGCGAACCAGTCGACCGGCTGCATGCCGAGCGCGCGCATCGCTTGCGCGACGAGGCCGTACACCGGGTGCAGGATCATGTTCTTCCAGATCAGCGCGGAGACGGTCGGCATCACGAAGAACGGCGCGATCGCGAGCAGCCGCGCGACGCCCTGGCCGTAGAACTTGCGGTCGAACAGCACCGCCATCAGCACGCCGCCGCCCACCGTGATGACGAGCACCGAGACGATCAGCTCGATCGTGTGCACGATCGACGGGATGAACGACGGATCGGTCGCGAGATAGCGGTAATTGTCGAGGCCGGCGAAACCGCGCAGGTCCGGATTCAGCAGGTTGTAGCGCGAGAACGAGAACCAGATCGTCATCGCGAGCGGAATCGCCATCCACAGCACGAGTACGCCGACCGACGGCATCACGAGCCAGCGGGCCGAATTCGCCTTGCGGGCTTCGCGTTCTTTTTCGGACTGAGGAGGAGCTTGCATGAGGGGCAGGCGCAAAGGACGCATGATGGATCACCTGTTCGGTAATGCGCGGGGCGTTCGCCTGAACCGCGTGGACGTCATCGGCATCATGTGCGATGGCGTGCCACGTGAGCCTCGTAAGCCGCACGAAACGCGGCGCAGGCGAACGGCCCGCTGTACTGCGGGAGCCGGCCGACGCGGATCGGCCGGCGTGTGACGCATCGATCGACGTGGGAGTGGGCCGCCGGACCGGTTGCTTGCGGCCACGCCCGCGCGAGTCGATGCGTTGCTTCTCGTCTTGCTCTTCGCGTTGCTTCGCGCGTTACTTCTGGTATCCGGCCTGCTTCACCGCGCGATCGGCGGCGGCATTGCCGGCCGCGAGCGCCTGATCGACCGTCATCTGACCGGCAATCGCGCCCGACACGCTCTGGCCGACCACCGTGCCGAACGACTGGAACTCGGGAATCCCGACGAACTGCACGCCGGTGTACGGCACGGGTTTGAGCGTCGGATGATCGGGGTCGGCCGTCTGGATCGCCTTCAGCACGAAGTCGCCGAACGGCGCGGCCTGCCGGTACTCGGGGCGCGCATAGGTGGACTGGCGCGTGCCCGGCGGCACCGAGGCCCAGCCTTCATCCTGCGCGACCAGCCCGATGTAGTCCTTCGAGGTCGCCCACGTGATGAACTTCTTCGCCGCGTCGGCCTGCTTCGACGACTTCGGAATCGCCAGCGCCCAGGCCCACAGCCAGTGCGAACCCTTCGGCGTGACCTCGACCGGCGCCGCGGCGAAGCCGACCTTGTCGGCGATCTGCGACTGCTGCTTGTTGTAGAGCATGCCGGCCGCGACGGTCGCGTCGATCCACATCGCGCACTTGCCCGAGGACATCAGCGTGAGGTTCTCGTTGAAGCCGTTCGAACTCGCTCCCGGCGGGCCGTCCTTCCTCAGCAGATCGACGTAGAACGTCATCGCCTTCTTCCATTCCGGCGAGGTCAGTTGCGCGTTCCACTTCTCGTCGAACCAGCGGCCACCGAACGTGTTCACGAGCGTGGTCGCATACGCCATGTTCTCGCCCCAGCCCGCCTTGCCGCGCAGGCAGATGCCGTACTGTTCCTTCGATTTGTCGGTGAGCTTGTCGGCGAATTGCGCGATCTGGTCGTAGGTCGGCTGATCGGGCATCTTCAGGCCGGCCTTGTCGAACAGGTCCTTGCGGTAATAGGTCATCGAGCTTTCGACGTAGAACGGCAGCGCATACAGCTGGCCGTTGGCGGAGAGGCCGTCGCGCGCCGTCTTCACGACGTCGTCGAGGTCATAGCTCGCGGGCAGGTTCGTGAGCGGCGCGAGCCAGCCGCGCTTGCCCCACTGCGGCGTTTCGTATGCGCCGATCGTCATCACGTCGAACTGGCCGCTACCGGTCGTGATGTCGGTCGTCGCGCGCTGGCGCAGCACGTTTTCCTCGAGGATCACCCAGTTCAGCTTGATGTCCGGATTCGCCTTTTCGAATGCGGGCGAGAGCTTCTTCAGTTCGATCATGTCCGGATTGTTCAGCGTGGCGATCGTGATGGTCGCTGCCGACGCGCTCAGCGCGAAGCAGGTCGCCGCGCCGGCACTCAGCGCCTTCAGCGCGGTTTTGAGAGCGGGTTTCATTGCTGTCTCCTTTTTGGGTACGTTCTGGGTACGTTATGTCGTGCTGCTTTGGTTTCGCGCGTTCGCTTTGCACGTTCGCTTTGCGCGTTCATTTCACGCATTCGCTTCGCCAAGTGACGCGCCGCCGGGAGCGGGCAAGGTGCCCGCTCCCGGTCCGTTCCTCAACTCATCCAGTTGCCGCCGTCGACGTTCAGCGTTTGCGCGGTGATGTAGTCCGCATCGGCCGAGGCGAGAAACAGCGCGGCGCCGGTCAGGTCGTCGGGCAGGCCCATGCGGCCGAGCGGCACCGCCTCGCCGACGAGGCGCTTCTTCTCGCCGAGCGGCCGGTTTTCGTAGCGCGCGAACAGCGCGTCGACCTCGCTCCACATCGGCGTATCGACAACGCCGGGTGCGATGCCGTTCACATTGATCTGATGCGGCGCGAGCGCGAGCGCCGCCGACTGCGTATAGCTCAGCACCGCCGCCTTGGTCGCGCAGTAATGCGAGACGAGCGCCTCGCCGCGCCGGCCGGCCTGCGAGGACATATTGATGATCTTGCCGCCGTGGCCCTGCTCGACCATCCGGCTCGCCACCGCCTGCATCAGGAAGAACATGCCCTTCACGTTGACCGAAAAGAGCCGGTCGAACACGTCCCAGGATTCGTCGAGCAGCGGGCGCATGTCGAACAGCGCCGCGTTGTTGAAGAGAATGTCGATCTGGCCGAAGCGTTCGAGCGCGGCCGCCACGATGCGGGCGATGTCGTCGCGGCGCGTAACGTCGGCGCTTACGCAGAAGACGCGCTCGCCGTGCGCGGCGCGCAGCGCGGCGCCGAAACTGTCGGCGGGCTTCAGGTCGACGAGCACGCAGCGCGCGCCCTCGTCGAGATAGCGCCGGGCCACGGCCTCGCCGATGCCGCTTGCCGCGCCCGTCAGAATCGCCACTTTGTCCTGCAATCGTGCCGCCACGGCCTGTCTCCGGTTCGTTTTGCATTCCGCTGCGCAGTGAGCGAACGCTCATTGATCGAGCAATTGCTCCGTTGGTGATCGAATGATCGGATACGGACCGGGTCATGTCAAGGCGCCTCGCCAGATTTCGATGGTGCAGCGCGGCAGGAGCGGCGGCGCGGCCGCCCACACGGCCTGACGACAAAAATCGCGATACGTTATATCATTTCGGCCTCATCGCACTCTTGCGCGGCGATCCGCAAGCGGTTGCCGCCCGAAGGCGTCGCCGCGTCTTCCCGCGTATTCGTCACCGCCACGCCAGGTGGCTCATTCAACTCTCACGCAACAGGACACCACGATGAAACGAATCGGCTCGATGTTGACCGGGGCGCAGCGCGCGCTGAAGCTGTCGAAGTATCTGCTGGCGTCCGGGCTCGCCGCCCTCGCCGTCGGCCACGGCGCGTTCGCCGCCGAAGCTCAGGCCGGCGCGAAAATCCCGGTGGTCGCGGCGGAAAATTTCTACGGCGACGTGGTGCGGCAACTCGGCGGCGAGCGCGTCGACGTGACGAGCATCCTCAGCAATCCGGACCAGGACCCGCATCTGTTCGAAGCGAGCCCGGCCACCGCGCGCGCGTTGCAGCATGCGAGCCTTGTCGTCTACAACGGCGCCGATTACGATCCGTGGATGGCAAAATTGCTGGCCGCTTCGAAAGGCGCGCAGCGCACCGTGATCGTCGCGGCCGACCTCACCGGCAGGAAAGGCGGCGACAATCCGCACCTGTGGTACGACCCGGCGACGATGCCGAAAGTCGCGCGCGCGATCCACGACGCGCTCGGCGCGGCTGACCCGGCGCACAAGTCGGCGTACGATGCGAACCTCGTGAAGTTTCTCGATTCGCTGAAGCCGATCGACGCGAAGGTCGCCGAACTGCACGGCCGCTATGCGGGCCTGCCGGTCACGGCGACCGAGCCGGTGTTCGGCTACATGTCGGACGCGATCGGCCTCGGTATGCGCAACCAGCGCTTCCAGCTCGCCACGATGAACGACACCGAAGCAAGCGCGGCCGATATCGCCGCATTCGAACGCGACCTGCGCGACCAGCGCGTGCGCGTACTGATCTACAACAGCCAGGCCACCGAGGCGCTGACCCAACGCATGCTGAAGCTCGCGCAACAATCGAAGGTCCCGACGCTGAGCGTCACCGAAACGCTGCCGGCCGGCAAGACCTATCAGACGTGGATGCTCACGCAGCTCGACGCGCTCGGCAAGGCGCTCGCCGCGGGCGACACGAACGCGGCACAAGGCGCAAGCGCCAAAGGAACCACTCCATGACTTCGACTGGCCGCCATGCGCCAGCGGGTACTTCAACGGGCCCGTCGCCCGGAACACCCACCACCGCCGCCGGCGCCGTCCGACGCGACACGC
Source organism: Paraburkholderia sp. Cy-641 (assembly GCF_011752945.1). Lineage (NCBI taxonomy): Bacteria > Pseudomonadati > Pseudomonadota > Betaproteobacteria > Burkholderiales > Burkholderiaceae > Paraburkholderia > Paraburkholderia sp. Cy-641. Next base: position 54,176 of record NZ_VWWM01000028.1, on the reverse strand, counting down.
CCGTGCTCGAACTCGAGCGCGTGACGCTCGAACTCGGCGAACGCACGATCCTGCGCGACACCAGCTTCGTCGTGAACCAGGGCGAGTTCATCGGCGTGCTCGGGCCGAACGGCGCGGGCAAGACGACGCTGATGCGCGCGGTGCTTGGCCTCGTGCCGGCCGCGGGCGGCACGATCCGCGTGCTAGGGCAGGCGGTCGAGCGCGGCAATGCCTCGATCGGCTATATGCCGCAGACGCGCAGCGCCCTCGCGGGCCGCCGCGTGCGCGGGCGCGATTTCGTCGCGATGGCCGCCGACGGTCATCGCTGGGGCCTGCCGCATGCGGATGCGAAAACGCGCGCGGACGTCGATCGCGTGCTCGAACTGGTCGGCGCAACCGGCCTCGCCAAACGGCCGCTGTCGGAGCTGTCGGGCGGCGAGCGGCAGCGGCTGCTGCTCGCGCAGTGCCTGCTCGGCAACCCGAAGCTGCTGCTGCTCGACGAACCGTTGATCAGCCTCGATCCGCATCATCAGAAGAGCGTCGTCGAACTCGTGCGGCGCGTGCAGCAGGAGCTCGGCATCGCGGTGCTGTTCTCCGCGCACGAACTGAATCCGCTCCTGAACTCGATCGATCGCGTGCTGTATCTCGGCAGCGGCGTCGCGGCGCTCGGCACCGTCGACGAGGTCATTACGCGGCCGGTACTGTCGCGCCTCTATGGCTCGCCGATCGACGTGATGCGCGTTAATGGCCGCATCTTCGTGATGTCGGGCGGCGTCGAAGTCGAGAAGCACGATCACGAGCATGAACACGACGAGGACGGCGGACATTCGCACGCTCATTCTCACTCGCACGACCACGGCCACGGTCATGCGCACAAACCCTCGCACGGCCACTCGAACCCGCACGACTCACGCGACGGACACAAGCACGATGTTTGAATACGATTTCATGGTGAACGCATTCGCGGCGTCGGGGATCGTCGCGGTGCTGGCCGGCGTGGTCGGCTATTTCCTCGTGATGCGCGGACAGACCTTCGCCGGCCACGCGCTCTCGCACGTCGGCTTCACCGGCGCGACCGGCGCGGTGCTGATCGGCATCTCGCCGATCTGGGGGATGATCGGCTTCACGCTCGCGGCCGGCGTCGGCATGGGCGCGCTCGGCGAGCGGCTGGCGGGGCGCGACGTCGCGATCGGCGTGATTCTTTCGCTGTCGCTCGGTTTCGGCTTGCTGTTTCTGCACTTCTTCACCGCCTACGCGACCCAGGTCACGGCGCTGCTGTTCGGCAACGTGCTCGGCGTGAATGCGTCGACGCTCGGCGTGCTCGCGGCGCTCGGCGTGGTGAGCCTCGCGGCGCTCGCGGCCATTATGCGGCCGCTGCTGTTCGCCTCGCTGCAACCGGAACTGGCCGAAGCGAAGGGCGTGTCGCTGCGCCGCGTGTCGGTGCTGTTTCTCGCGATCGCCGCGCTGGCCGTGGCGGCCTGCACGCAGATCGTCGGCGTGCTGCTCGTGTTCACGCTGATGGTCGGCCCGGCCGCCGCCGCGCAGAATCTGAGCACGCGGCTCTCCACCGGGCTCGTGCTTGCTGCCGTGTTCGCGCTCGCGCAGGCATGGCTCGGCTTGACGCTCGCGTTCTATACCGACTGGCCGACGAGCTTCTGGATCACGGTGCTATCGGCGCTCGTGTATGGCGGGAGTTTGCTGAAGCGGCATTGAGCGGCGCTTACTCCGGTCACATAAGAAAACGGCGGCACGTGCATTTTCTGCACGTGCCGCCGCTCTTCATTTCACACCGTGTTTTATGGCATTTTCAGCCGAGCAACACCTTCGCGTGATGCTCAAGGTGATCTTCGATGAAGGTCGAGATGAAGTAGTAGCCGTGGTCATAACCCGCATGACGGCGCAACGTCAGCGGCTGACCCGCGGCCTTGCACGCGGCTTCGAACACGTCGGGATTCAGCTGCGTCGGCAGGAACTGATCCGCGAGGCCCTGATCGACGAGAATCCCTTGCGCGAACTTGTGCGATGCCTGCGCAACCAGTTCGCTCGCGTCGTACTGACGCCACGCTTCGCGGTCGTTGCCGAGATAGCCGCCGAACGCCTTTTCGCCCCATGGGCAACGCACCGGCGCCGCAATCGGCGCGAACGCCGACACCGACCGATAGAGGTCCGGATTGCGCAGCGCGAGCATCAACGCGCCGTGCCCGCCCATCGAGTGACCGAAGATGCCGAGGCGCGCGCCATCGACCAGCAACTCGCTCACGACCGTCTCGCGCAGTTCGTCGCGCACATACGAGTACATCCGGTAGTGCTTCGACCACGGCTCTGCAGTCGCGTCGACGTAAAAACCCGCGCCGACGCCGAAGTCCCATGCATCGCTCTCGCCCGGCACGTTCGCGCCGCGCGGGCTCGTGTCCGGCGCGATCAATGCGATGCCGTGCTGGGCCGCGAAGCGCTGCGCGCCGGCCTTGATCGGAAACGTTTCTTCCGTGCAGGTCAGTCCGGCCAGATAGAACAACGCCGGGACACGTCCCGCGTTCTCATGCAAGGCCTGCGGCGGCAGATAGACCGAGAAGCGCATCGGCAGACCGATCGTGCGCGACTCGTGCCGGTAGAAGCGCTGCTCGCCGCCATGAATGGCGTGCGACGAGAGTAGTTCGAGCATCGCGGCGCTCCTCGCTTAGTACAGCACGACCGAACGGATCGACTCGCCCTTCTTCATCAGGTCGAAGCCCTCGTTGATGCGTTCGAGCGGCAGACGGTGCGTGATCAGGTCGTCGATATTGATCTTGCCTTCCATGTACCAGTCGACGATTTTCGGCACGTCGGTGCGGCCACGCGCGCCGCCGAACGCCGAGCCCTTCCACTCGCGGCCCGTCACGAGCTGGAACGGTCGCGTGCTGATCTCCTCGCCGGCCGCCGCGACGCCGATGATGAACGACTGGCCCCAGCCCTTGTGTGTGCATTCGAGCGCCTGGCGCATCACCTTGGTATTGCCGATGCATTCGAACGAGTAGTCGGCGCCGCCGTCGGTCAGCTGCACGATGTGATCGACGACGTTCTCGACTTCGTTCGGGTTGATGAAGTGCGTCATGCCGAACTTCTTCGCCAGCTCGACGCGTCCTGGGTTCAGATCGACGCCGATGATCTTGTCCGCGCCGACCATCTTCGCGCCCTGGATCACATTGAGGCCGATGCCGCCGAGCCCGAACACGACCACGTTCGCGCCCGCCTCGACCTTCGCCGAATACACGACCGCGCCGACGCCGGTCGTCACGCCGCAGCCGATGTAGCAGATCTTGTCGAACGGCGCGTCCTCGCGCACCTTCGCGACCGCGATCTCCGGCACGACGATGTAGTTCGAGAACGTCGACGTCCCCATGTAGTGGAACAAAGGCTTGCCGTCGAGCGAGAAGCGCGAGGTCGCGTCGGGCATCAGGCCCTTGCCCTGCGTCGAGCGGATCGCCTGACACAGGTTGGTCTTGCGCGACAGACAGAACTTGCACTGGCGGCATTCGGGCGTGTAAAGCGGAATCACGTGATCGCCCTTCTTCAGCGTGCCGACGCCGGGGCCGACATCGACGATCACGCCCGCGCCTTCGTGGCCGAGAATCGCCGGGAAGATGCCTTCGGGGTCGGCGCCCGACAGCGTGTAGTAGTCGGTGTGGCAGATGCCCGTCGCCTTCACTTCGATCAGGACTTCACCGGCGCGCGGACCTTCGAGATCGACTTCCTCGATCGTCAACGGGGCGCCGGCTTTCCATGCGATTGCTGCTTTGGTCTTCATCGTCAATGCTCCTGTGGGTCCGTGAGTCGGTTTGATTGTGCGGGGCGCGTCGCGGGTCGGGATGCCGCGGCGCGCGCGTGTTCTGGTTCGTGCGCTGCTTCGTGTTCGACTGCGTGTTCTGGTTCGTGAGCCGGGACCATGCTTGCGCTGCGGCCGGGCTCGTGCGAGCCGTTGCTTGCTGCTGTTTGCTTGCTGTTGCTCGCTACTGCTTGCTGTTGCTTGCTGCCTGCACGGCTCGCGATTGGCGATGTCGCGTCCTGCGGCATCGCGTACCGGGCGGCGGCTTGGCGCGCGAAAAGCGTAATGGTATTGCAAAGTGTGGGGCGAGAGCATGCTCGGTGACTGCGCTTCGTGCGTTGCTTGTTGCCGCGGTCGTTGTCCGCGGTCGTTGCCAAGTGTGTTGCCGTAGTCGTTGCCGCGGTCGCTACCAGGTGTGTTGCCGTGCGTTTTGCAATATTCATTGCCGTGCTTGTTGCCTCGCCGTCCAGGATTCGTTGCAACGCCGTTGCAGCACCCATCGCCGTACTTTGCCATGCCAGTACACGTTGCCGCAGCATGGCCTCGTGCTCGCCGGGACGGCCGCCGCGTTCATCGCCGCTACCGCTACCGGGCTTCGCGCTGCGTCGTACCACCGAACCACGGCTCGACGCGGCCATACAGATCGACGAAGCGTGCATAGCGCTCCGCCAGCGCCGCATCGCCTCGCGGACCCGCCACGCGCGTCGCGCCGGGCGCGAGCGCGGCGAGATCGCGCGCATGCCAATGACCGCTCGCGAGGCCGCCGAGTATCGCGGCACCGCGCGGTGCCGCGTTCGGACAGTCGACCGCATGCAGCTCGACGCCGAGCGCATCGGCGAGCAGCTGACGCCAGCGTGGATCGACCGAGCCACCGCCCGCGAGCTTGAGCGCCGTGACCGTGGCCCCGCTCGAGCGAACCGCATCGAGCCCGGCGCGCAGCGAGAACGCAACACCTTCGAACGCGGCGCGCATCATCGCGCCGCGCGTGTGTTCGAGCGAGAGGCCGAGCCAGCCGCCGCGCGCCTGCGGGTTGAGCCACGGCGTGCGCTCACCGGTCAGGTACGGAAGGAAGGTCAGGCCCGAAGATGCGCGGGATTCGCCGTGGGTTGCCGGGCGAGTTGTCCGGGTGGGGGCAGCGCTGAGGGCGGCGTTGCTGTCAGCGCCGAGGTCAGCGCCGGTGGGCGTGTCGGCACTCGCGCCGAAACTCGCGCTCGATACCGCGCTCATCGGCTCGCCGGGCGCCCCGCTGACGGACCCGGCGGATTCGCCGTTCGCGGCACCACCAGATACAGCGCCGGACACATCGGCAACGGCATCACCGAACGCCTCGCGATACGCATCCACCCACTCATACGACAGCCAGCCGCGCACACGCTCCAGCGCAATGCCGACGTTCTGCATCGCCGCCATCCGATACCAGTGATCGCTGGCCGCGCGATAGCGATGCAGCCCCTTCACCGCCACGGGCTCGCCGCTCGCGAGGACGACGATCTGTCCGCCCGTGCCGGTGGTCAGCAGCGCATCGCCGTCCTGCGCGAGTCCGCTGCCGAGCGCCGCGCACGGCGTATCGGCGGCGCCGGTCGCGAGCACGATGCCAGCGCGCAAGCCGAGTGCCTGCGCGGCCCTCTGCGACAGCACACCGGCCGCCGCATACGACGGCGCGAGCGGCGCGAACCACTCGCGCGGAATCCCGAGCCGCTCGAGCAGCGCCGCATCCCACACGCCGGCCGGACTGGCGAGCGCGGTCGCGCAAGCATCGGACGGATCGGTCGCGAACGCGCCGCCGAGCGCGACGCGCAGCCAGTCTTTCGGCTGCAACGCCCAACGCGTGCGGCGCGCGGTCTGCGGCTCATGCAGCACGATCCAGCGCAGCAGCGGACCGGCCATGCCAGGCGCGACCGGATTCGGCTGCGGCTCGGGCCACGCGTCGAGCAGATCGAGCGCGCGCGAGTCGGGCCATAGCAGCGCGGGACGCACGGGCTCGCCGTGCGCATCGAGCAGCACGACGCCGTGCATCTGGCCGGACAGGCCGATCGCCCGCACATCGTCGCGCAGATGCCGCGGCAGACGCGCCAGCGCCTCGACGAGCGCGCTCCACCACGTCTCTACCGCGATCTCGGCCCAGCCCGCGCGCGGCGTATCGAACGCATAAGCGACGCTCGACACCGCCTGCTCGCGGCCGTGTTCGTCGACGATTGCCGCTTTAAGGGAGCCGGTGCCGAGGTCGATGCCGAGAAAACTCATGGGTGCGAGGACGTCGAAATAAGGATGAAGGAGGGACTGGAAGCGAAGCAGGAAACGCGGCTGGAAACATGGCTAGAAGCGCGGCTGGAGGCGCGGCTGGAGGCGCGGCTGGAAACAGCCCCCCAAGCGCCGCAAAACACGCGGCCAGAAGCAACGTCCGGCGCACGGCCCGCAAGCACTGCAAACCCGCCAAACGCGGGTTAACCCCGCCATGCCGCGAACCATCTCAAAACAGGACTATGCTGCGAGCGAGATACACGTTATTGATTCTCACACATATCCCCGCGCGCGACGCATCCGTGCCGCGCGCCGGCGCACCCTGCCCGCACTCGCCGCCACACAGGGCCCGCCGCCGATCCGCCGGGGATGCAGCCACGATAAACCGCGCGCCGCCCTTCGATCCGGCTTTCAAACGAGGCCCGCGCATATCGTCACCGGGAATGCCGGAATAGCCGCGCGCGGTCTTGTAGCGGATTTTCGTCCCCGATACCTTGGAGTCATTCCAAAACAGATGGTGGAGACAGACGATATGCAAGCGAACACGGTTCACCCGTGCGACGAACGCCTGCCCGCGGGCCAGTTGCTCACCCTCGGCATCCAGCACGTGCTGGTCATGTACGCCGGCGCAGTCGCGGTACCGCTCATCATCGGCGCGGCGCTCAAGCTGCCGAAAGACCAGATCGCGTTCCTGATCAGCGCCGACCTGTTCTCGTGCGGCATCGCCACGCTGATCCAGACGCTCGGGCTGTGGATCTTCGGCATCCGTCTGCCCGTCATCATGGGCTGCACGTTCGCGGCCGTCGGGCCGATGGTCGCAATCGGCACCAATCCCTCGCTCGGCATTCTCGACATCTTCGGCTCGACGATCGCGGCCGGCGTGATCGGCATTCTGGCCGCGCCGATGGTCGGCAAGCTGCTGCGCTTCTTCCCGCCGGTCGTGATCGGCGTCGTGATTTCGGTGATCGGCCTCTCGCTGATGGAAGTCGGCATCAACTGGGCGGCGGGCGGCGTCGGCAATCCCGACTACGGCAATCCGGTCTACCTTGGCCTGTCGCTGCTCGTGCTGACGCTGATCCTGCTCATCAACAAGTTTGCCCGCGGGTTTGTCGCCAATATCTCGGTGCTGCTCGGCATCGTCGCCGGCTTCGTGATCGCGCTGCTGCTCGGCCGCGTCAACATGGACGGCGTCACGCACGCACCGTGGGTCGGCTTCGTGATGCCGTTCCACTTCGGTCTGCCGCACTTCGACCCGCTCTCGATCGCGACGATGGTCACGGTCATGTTCGTCACGTTCATCGAATCGACCGGCATGTTCCTCGCGGTCGGCGACATGGTCGATCGTCCGGTCGATCAGAAGACGCTGGTGCGCGGCCTGCGCGTCGACGGGCTCGGCACGCTGATCGGCGGCATCTTCAACTCGTTCCCGCATACGTCGTTTTCGCAGAACGTCGGCCTGATCGGCGTGACCGGCGTGAAGAGCCGCTTCGTCTGCGCGATGGGCGGCGTGATCCTCGTGCTGCTCGGCCTGTTCCCGAAGATGGCGCAGGTGGTCGCCTCGGTGCCGGCGTTCGTGCTCGGCGGCGCGGGCATCGTGATGTTCGGCATGGTCGCGGCGAACGGCATCAAGGTGCTCTCGCGCGTCGACTTCGTGAAGAATCACCACAACCTGTTCATCGTCGCGGTCAGCATCGGCCTCGGGCTCGTGCCGGTCGTCTCGCCGCACTTCTTCTCGCAACTGCCGCCGGCGCTGTCGCCGCTGCTGCATAGCGGGATTCTGCTGGCGTCAGTGTCGGCGGTCGTGCTGAACCTGATCTTCAACGGCGTGAAGAGCGAGAAGAAGGCGCGCTGCGAGATCCGCCGCGCCGGACACGATCTCGACACGAGCGCGGGCAGCGAGCCGCCGCATAACGAGATGCTGCGGGCGGCGGATTTGCATTGAGCTTTGGTGGGTGCCGGCGGCGGGTTCGGGTTTGGATTTCGGTTTGGGTTCGCCGTGTCGTGGGTGAAGTCTTCGACGCAAGCGCAGGCGCAGGCGATGAATCGCGCCATGGCAGGACGCTGGGCACCGTGGATTGTGCTTTGAGCGTCGCCGAGCAAGTACCGGCCCCGCTCATCTACTGCCACCTGATTTGCCATCGCCTCGCTTGAAGCCCATTCGGCTTCTCGTCGCGACGGATACCGCACACAAACAGAAAAGCCACGGCACGCCGTGGCTTTTCTGTTTGCTGCGCCGCTTGCTTGCGCGAGCGGTGGGCGGTTCCCTCTACTTCGCCGGGCCCCGCCGCGCCAGCACGTTACCGACTGCCGACGCTCACCCCGCCGTCGCCGCCGAAGCTGCGACCGGCGCGCTCGCCGCACCGTAGTCGACCGGCGCGTCCGCGGGACGCGGCTGGTCGCCGGTGTGCTCGATCCAGCCGCCGCCGAGCGCCTGGTACAGCGTGACCAGGTTCTCGAGGCGCTGCATGCGCGCGGTAATCAGCGACTGCTGCGACGAATACAGATCGGTCTGCGCGGTCAGCACCGACAGATAGCTGTCGACGCCGTTCTTGTAGCGCAGGTTCGACAGATCGAGGCGACGCTGCTCGGCCGACGTGTTGCGCTCGAGCGCCTGAATCTGCTGATCGTAGGTGCCGCGCGCCGCGAGCCCGTCCGCCACTTCGCGGAAGGCCGTCTGGATCGCCTTTTCATACGTGGCGATCTGCACGTTCTTCTCGATGTTGGCGAGATTGAGGTTGGCGATGTTCTGGCCACCCTCGAAGATCGGCAGCGTGATCGACGGCGCGAAGCTCCACGCCGCCGAGCCCGGCTTGAACAGCCCGCCGAGCGTCGGGCTCAGCGTGCCGAAGCTGCCGGTCAGCGAGACCTTCGGGAAGAACGCCGCGCGCGCCGCGCCGATATTCGCGTTGGCCGCGAGCAGGTTCTCCTCGGCCTCCATGATGTCGGGACGGCGCGTGAGCAGGTCGGACGGCAAGCCCGCCGGAATGTCCGTGAGCAGATTCTGGTCGTTCAGCTGCAAGCCCGGCGGCAGATCGGCCGGCAACGGCTCGCCGACCAGCAGCACGAGCGCGTTTTCAGCCTGCGCCCGCAAACGCGCCTGCGCCTGCAGATTGGCGCTCGCGGTCTCGACGACCGTTTGCGCCTGGCGCAGATCGAGTTCCGAACCCGTGCCGTTGTCGAACTGCAGCTTCGTGATGCGGTACGACTCCTGCGCGTTCGTCAGCGTGTCCTGCGTGACCTTCAGCAGATCGTCGAGTTCGAGCAGCGTCAGGTACTGGTTCGCGACCTGCGAGACCAGCGAAATTTCCGCGGCCTTGCGCGCCTGCGCCGTACCGAGATACGTCGCCAGCGCCTGGTCCTTGAGGCTCTGCACGCGCCCGAAGAAGTCGATTTCCCACGACGCATTCAGCCCCACCGAATACGTGTTGGAAATGGTCGGGCCGTTGGGCGAGGTCAGCAGGTCGCGCGGCGTGCGCTGCCGGCTTTGCGACCCCGCGGCATTGAGCGTCGGGAACAGACCTGCGCGCACGATCCGGTACTGCGCGGCCGACGCCTGCATGTTCAGCACCGACACACGCAGATCGCGGTTGTTCTTCAGCGCGATTTCGATGAGCCGCTGCAAGCGCTGATCGACGAAGAACTCGCGCCAGCCGATGTCGGCGGCGGCCTGGCCGTTCGCGCTGCGCGCGCCCGGAGCGCCGGGCTGCGTGTCGTACACGCCGCCCGTCGGGAAGGTCGCCGTGACGGGCGCGGCGGGGCGCTCGTAGTGCGGCGCCATCGTGCAACCCGCGGCGAGCAGCGCGACCGCCACTGCAATCAAAGAATGTTTTTGCATCTCAATGTCCATCCTTGCCCGAGTCATGGTCAGCCGACCCGCCTGCCGAACCGCCACCCTGCGGTTCATGCGGATGGTGCTGTTCGTAGTGGCGCAGCGCCTCGTCCGGGTCTTCCTTCTCGCCGCCGAACTTCGCGCGGATCACGACGAAGAACATCGGGATCATGAAGATCGCGAGGAAGGTCGCCGTCAACATACCGCCGATCACGCCGGTGCCGATCGCGTGCTGGCTGGCCGAGCCCGCGCCGTTACTGATCGCGAGCGGCAGCACGCCGAGAATGAACGCAAGCGAGGTCATCAGGATCGGGCGCAGCCGCAGACGCGCCGCTTCGAGCGCGGCCTCGATCGGCCCCATGCCTTCGCCCTGCTGCAGTTCGCGCGCGAATTCCACGATCAGAATCGCGTTCTTCGCCGACAGGCCGACCGTGGTCAACAGACCCACCTGGAAGAACACGTCGTTCTCGAGCCCGCGCAAGGTCGCGGCCAGCAGTGCGCCGATCACGCCGAGCGGCACCACCATGATCACCGAGAACGGGATCGACCAGCTTTCATACAGCGCCGCGAGACACAGGAACACGACGAGGATCGAGATGCCGTACAGGATCGGCGCCTGCGAACCGGACTGGCGTTCCTGCAGCGACAGCCCCGTCCACTCGTAGCCGACGCCAGGCGGCAACTTCGTGACGAGCGCTTCCATCGCCGCCATGGCCTGGCCGGTCGACTTGCCCGGTGCGGCCGCGCCCTGGATTTCCACCGACGAGATACCGTTGTAGCGCTCGAGCTTCGGCGAACCGAACGTCCACTCGGTGCTCGCGAAGGCCGAGAACGGCACCATCGTGCCGGCGTTGTTGCGCACGAACCAGGCATTCACGTCTTCCGGTTTCATGCGGAACGGCGCGTCGCCCTGCAGGTACACCTTCTTGATCCGGCCGTCGGTATCGAGGAAGTTGTTGACGTACTGCGACGCCCACGCGATCGAGAACGTCTGGTCGATCGCGGCGAGCGACACGCCAAGCGCGGCGGCCTTCTCGTGGTCGATGTTCACCTTGAACTGCGGCGTGTCGTTCAGGCCGTTCGGACGCACCTGCGCGAGCGTCGGGTCCTTCGCGGCGAGACCGAGCAGCATGTTGCGCGCTTCCATCAGCTTCGCGTGACCGATACCGGCGCGGTCCTGCAGTTGGAAGTCAAAGCCCGCTGCCGTGCCGAGTTCAGGAATCGACGGCGGATTGACCGGATACACGAGCGCGTTCTTGTAGCTGCTGAAGTGCATGAAGAGACGGCCCACGAGCGCCTGCACCTTCTGGTCCGCATGCTGGCGCTCGCCGTAGTCCCGCATCCGCACGAACACGAGACCCGCGTTCTGGCCGCGGCCGGCGAAGCTGAAGCCGTTCACCGTGAAGGTCGACTCGACGATTGCCTTCTCGTCGTTGAGCAGGTAGTCGGACACGTCCTTCAGCGCGCGCGCCGTGGTTTCCTGAGTCGAGCCGGTCGGCGTCTGCACGAGCACGAACATCGTGCCCTGGTCTTCATCAGGCAGGAACGACTTCGGCAGACGCACGAACAGCAGGCCGACCGCGAAGATCACCACCATGTAGATGATGAGCCAGCGGCCCGAGCGCTTGATCACGTGGTGCACGCCCGAGTGGTACTTGTCGCGGCTCGCGTTGAAGGTGCGGTTGAACCAGCCGAAGAAACCGGTGGCCTTTTCGTGATGCCCCTTCGGAATTGGCTTGAGGATCGTCGCGCACAGCGCCGGCGTCAGAATCAGCGCGACGAGCACGGACAGCACCATCGCCGCGACGATCGTCAGCGAGAACTGCCGGTAGATCGCGCCGACCGAGCCGCCCGAGAACGCCACCGGCACGAACACCGCCGACAGCACGAGCGCCACGCCGACGAGCGCGCCGGTGATCTGGTCCATCGCCTTGCGGGTTGCCTCGCGAGGCGATAAGCCCTCTTCCTGCATGACCCGCTCGACGTTTTCCACCACCACGATCGCGTCGTCCACCAGCAGGCCGATTGCGAGCACGAGGCCGAACATCGACAGCACGTTGATCGAGAAGCCGACCACGCTCATGATCGCGAACGTGCCGAGCAGCACCACCGGCACCGCGATCGTCGGGATCAGCGTGGCGCGCAGGTTCTGCAGGAACAGGTACATGACGAGGAACACCAGCACGATACCTTCGAGCAGCGTCTTGACCACTTCCTCGATCGACAGGCGCACGAACGGCGTCGTGTCGTACGGGTACTGGACGACGAGACCGTGCGGGAAGTACTTCGACAGTTCGGCGACCTTTGCCCGCACCGCTTTCGCAGTGGCGAGCGCGTTCGCGCCCGTAGCGAGCTGGATACCGAAGCCTGCCGTCGGCTGGCCGTTGTACTTGGTGTCGAAGTTGTAGTTTTCGCCGCCGAGCTCGATGTGCGACACGTCGCGCAGACGCACCTGCGAACCGTCCGGATTGACCTTCAGCAGGATGTTGCCGAACTGCTCGGGCGTATTGAGCAGCGTCGCCTCGGTGATCGTGGCCTGCAGCACCTGGCCCGGCACCGACGGCGTGCCGCCGAGCGCGCCGCCCGCGACCTGCACGTTCTGCGCCTGCAGCGCGGCCTGCACATCGACCGGCGTGAGCGAGAAGTTGTTCAGCTTGTTCGCGTCGAGCCAGATCCGCATCGCGTACTGCGAGCCGAACAGCGTCACCGTGCCGACCCCGTCGATACGGCTGACCGGGTCTTCGATGTTCGACGCCACGTAGTTCGCGAGGTCGTACTTGGACATGCTGCCGTCGGTCGAGACGAACGCCATCACCAGCAGGAAGCTGCTGCTCGACTTCGTGACCTTGGTGCCGAGCTGCTGCACCGCCTGCGGAAGCAGCGGCGTGGCGAGCTGCAGCTTGTTCTGCACCTGCACCTGCGCGATGTCAGGGTTGGTGCCGGCCGCGAACGTCAGCGTGATGGTTGCCGTGCCCGAGTCGTCCGAGGTCGACGCGAGGTACAGCAGGTGGTCGAGACCGCTCATCTGCTGCTCGATCACCTGCGTGACGGTGTTTTCCACCGTCTTTGCCGAGGCGCCCGGATACGTTGCGCTGATCTGGATGGACGGCGGCGCGATGGTCGGGTATTGCGCGATCGGCAGCGTGAACACCGACGCGATACCCGCGAGCATCAGGATGATGGCGATCACCCAGGCAAAAATCGGGCGATCGATAAAGAACTTTGCCATGAAGCGGGCTCCCTGTTATTACGCGCCCGATGCAGCGGAAGCGGGTTGAGCCGCGGGTTGAGCCGCGGGTTGAGCCGCGGGTTGCGCCGGTTGCGCGCCGCTGGCGGCCGGCGCGCCTTGCGCGGCCGCGCCGGAAGCCGCATCGCCGGGCAGTTGCGCCGGCACGGGCTTGACCTGCTGGCCGGGGCGCGCCTTGTCGGTGCCCTGGACGATCACGCGGTCGCCGGCCTTCAGGCCGTCTGCGATCACCCAGTACGAGCCGAACGTGCCCGAGGTGACGAGCGGACGCAGCTCGACCTTGTTGTCGGTATCGACGACGAGCGCGGTAGGCTGACCCTTCTGGTCGTGCGTGACGCCTATTTGCGGAACGATGAGCGCGTTCTGGTTCACGCCTTCCTCGATCTTCGCGCGCACGAACATGCCCGGCAGCAGCACGTGGTCCGCGTTCTTGAAGATGGCGCGCACCGTGACCGAGCCGGTGCTCTGGTCGACGGTGACGTCGGTGAACTGCAGCTTGCCCTTCTCCGGATAGACCCGGCCGTCTTCGAGCACGAGCGACACCTGGGCCGCGTCCGGGCCACTCGTCTTCAGACGCCCTTCCTGCACTTCGCGGCGCAGCTTCAGGCCGTCGAGGCTCGATTGCGTGAGGTCGACGTAGACAGGATCGAGCTGCTGGACCGTCGCCATCAGCGTGGCCTGGCTCGCCTGCACGTACGCGCCCGGCGTGACCTGCGACACGCCGATCTGGCCGGTCACGGGCGAGGTTACGTCGGTATAGCCGAGGTTGATCTGCGCGGTGTCGACCGCGGCCTTGCCGGCGGCGACATCGGCGGCGGCCTGGCCTTCGGCGGCAACCGCGTTGTCGTAGTCCTGCTTGCTGACCGCATTGGCGGCGACCAGCACCTTGTAGCGGTTGGCCTGCGCGGTGGTCGACACGAGGTTCGCCTGCGCCTTCGCGAGCGACGCCTTCGCGTTATTCAGCGAGGCGATGTACGGTGCCGGATCGATCTTGTAGAGGCGTTGACCCGCCTTGACCTGACTGCCTTCCGTGAACTCGCGGTGCAACACGATGCCGTCCACCCGTGCGCGGACTTGCGCGACGAGGAACGCACTGGTGCGGCCGGGGAGTTCGGTGACGACCGGCACGGTCGTCGGCTGGAGGGTGACGACGCCGACTTCGGGCGTCTGGGGCGGCGGGGCAGATTGTTTTGGTCCGCATGCCGCCAGCAAGATGGCAGCCGTCGCGGCACTGATTAAGCGGAATGGAACCCGTTCGACGCGCATGGAGCAACCTCTGTCAAAGACTGAGAAGAAAAAGTGCGCGCATCCCTACCCCGGGGACGACTGCGCACACATGCGTCTTGCGACGCTTGACCGGTAGCCCGTGAATGCGAACCGCGCCTGCAGGGGCACCTGTGTGAAATGTGCGAACCCGGGAATGCCGCACGGCGCCACGCTTTCCGGCACGGCGCAACAGCGTTCTGAAAGGCAACAGTGACGGATATTAACCGTTGATCCCGGCTTGGGCTATCCAATCGTGGGATGCTATTATATATACATTCACGAATGCATGTAAAAGTGCGTTTACTTCTCTTGCGGGCCGGGGACTTGCAAGTTCGCTTCGCTATTCGCTTAATAGTAGTCAGATTGTCATCGGGCTGACTTAAAACAGCCCGGGGAAACCCCGCAATCAGGGCAAGTCATTCCTAATATGGCCAGAAAAACCAAAGAAGAGGCATTGGAGACGCGCAACCGGATTCTCGACGCGGCCGAACTGGTCTTTTTCGAGAAAGGCGTATCGCGCACCTCGCTGGCTGATATCGCACAGGCCGCGGGCGTCACGCGCGGGGCGATCTACTGGCACTTCGCGCACAAGAGCGAGCTGTTCAACGAGATGTTCGACCGCGTGCTGCTGCCGCTCGACGAACTGAAGGCCGCCTCGCTCGACCCGAACGAAACCGATCCGCTCGGGCGTCTCGTGGAAGTCTGCATGGTCTGTCTGCGCGACACCGCCAACGACCCGCGCCGCCGCCGCGTGTTCGACATCCTGTTTCTGAAATGCGAGCTGGTCGAGGACATGGGGCCGATGATGGAGCGCTATCAGACCAATATGCGCGAAGGGCTGACGAAAATCGAAGGCGGTCTGCGCAACGCGATCTCCAAGGGACAGTTGCCCGAGGATCTCGACACGAAGCTCGCCGCGGCGATGGTCCATTCGTTCGTCGGCGGCGCGCTGCGCGACATGCTGTTCCTGCCCGACGCCACCGATTTCGGCACGCACGCGCAGCAGATGGTGGAAGGCATCTTCGACGCGCTGCGCCTGAGCCCCGCGTTGCGCAGAAAGGTGGCTTGAGCGGCCCGAGCCACCCGGTTTATGCGGCACGCAGATTCATGCGTACCGCCACCGCCGTCCGCGGGATTCAGGCAAGCGCCTTGCGCGCCCGCGCCGCCTGATTCGACACATAGATGTTGCTGCGCTCGAGCGGCACGCCGCCCTGTACCGCCGCGATCCACGCATCCGTGCTCGCCACCGCCGCGAAGCGCGACTGCAGCACCACGCTGAACACGCGATGAATCTCCTCCGCGCTCGCAAAACCCGCGCTGTTCTCGTACGGCACCGAGCCCGTCGCGTCGTGCAGGAATTCGACCGCGAGCCCGGCATGCACCGCGTGGTTGATCGTCGATGCGTCGCAGTTGTGCGTCATGTAGCCGGTGACGGTTAGCGTGTCGATCTGACGGGCGACGAGCCAGTCGGCCAGATCGGTGCCGGCAAAGGCGCTCGGCAGCGACTTCTCGACATGGTGGTCGTGCGCGCGCGAGGTCACCACCGTGTGCAACTCCGCTCCCGCGCTGCCGCGCGCGAACAACGGCGAGGTCGCCGGCGCGATGTTCTGCACGACCACGACCGGCACGCCGGCGGCCCGCGCCGCGTCGATTGCCCGGCCGATATTGGCGAGCGACGTCTGCACATCCGGAAATTCGATCGGCAGATCGCCGGTTACGTATTCGTTCTGCACGTCGATGACGATCAACGCGCGGCGCGGCGTGGTCATGGAAAAGCTCCTTGTTGAAAATGGGAAATCCGGAAACAGAAGTGGGCGCCGCGCGCTGCGACGTGGTTGGCTCGGCGCGACGAAGCCCGCATTATCGGCCCACGATCGACACCTGGCGCCACGCCGGGGTTTCGTCGCAGCACCCGCGCGGGAGCCATCCGTACATTGAGCCCCCGGGCACGGCCCGAGGTATCAGTGCTCGCTGATCCAGCGCACGAGGTACAGCAGCAGCGCGACGAAGAAAATCATCCCGGCCCACGCCCAGTTCGGCACGGCGTGCTGTCCGGGCTCGTGCTGCGCGCCGCCATGCGGCCAGCTATGCGATGCACTCGCCGCGCGGCCGGTCAGCGCACTGCCGTGATCGACGCGCGTGCGCCGCGCGATGCCGCCCAGCGCGATCGGGCGCAGAAACACGTGCTGCCGGCGCGCCGCCGCGCCGCGCGCGCGGTTCGGCCCCTTGCCGTGCTTGGCGCGCACGACGGCATCGAATTCGGTGAAAAAATCGTCGGCCAGCTGATGCAGCGCGTTTTCGAGCTGACGCGCAGGCAGCTCGGCGAGAGGACCCGACGACGTCGCCCAGATCGTGTAGTCGATCCGTGTGCCGCGCTCCCGGCCGCTGCCATGCGCACTCTCGTCCGCCCGCAAACGCACTTCGATCTGGCCGCGCAAGGCGCCGATGCCCTGGGCACGCGCCTTGAAGTTGATGGTGCGGCGTTGTGCCTCCGCCGGACCGGAATCCTGGCCGGCGACATGGGCGCGCGCGTCGTAATGCGCGCGCAACGGGCCGAGCGGCACCGTCATGGTCAGCGCGTACTCGCCGTGAGCGAGGCGCGTGAACGACTCGCAGTTGTCGAGGCTGGCACGCAACAGCGCGAGGTCCTGCAGCGCGTCCCAGACCTCGGCCGGCGCAAGCGGAATCCGTAACGCATCGTTCAGTTCCATGACCACCTCCCCCGATAAACACGCGCCCGCCGCATCATGACGTCTGATCGATACGGTCGACGCGCGATGCGTAAAACGCCAGATACCCCTTGATTTGCTTCGCCTGCTCGAACGGCTCCTCGTAGCTCCATACCGCGTTTTCGACCAGGCCGTTTTCGGTGCGCAGATGGAAGTACGACGCGTCGCCCTTGAACGGACAGTGCGACGTATGCGTCGAGCGTTCGAGCCGCGCCATGTTCACATGCGCGCGCGGGAAATAGAACACGTCCGGCAAGCCGGTTTCGCAGAGCGTCAACGCGGCCTGCGTATCGGCCATCGTCACGCCACCGTGAATCACACGCACCCGGTGGGGGTTGTCGCGAATCACGATGGTGTGGTCGCCGGAATTTCCCGCAGATGTCGACGCATCGCTCATGTCCATGCTCCGTGATGGTGTGGGCCGGTTGGGCGGAATGCTGCAAGGCGCTGCCGCATGAACGACAAAGCCACGGGACGTGCCCGTGGCTTCATTATCGGCCAAACTCCAGTCGCTTGCGCGGCCGTCCCCTGCCGCAAGGAACCGGCACCGCGCATCCGGTCGCGCCAACCCGCAGGCCGCGGCGCCGAGCGGACCGCTTACTTCGCGTTCACTTCACGCTCCAGACGAACGCCGCCTTGACGTTGCCCCGCGCCTGGACCGTCACCGCGCGTGTCTGCTCGCTGCCGCTGTACTTCGCGTGCACGGTATAGCGGCCAGGGTGCAGCCTGACCAGCATGAACGGGCCGCGCGACGTCGCACTCAGGACCTCGCCGCCATGCGCATCGACGATGCGAACGTGGACGTCGGCGAGAAATTCGCCGTTCGGGCCGGTAAAGCGCAGCGCCAGCGGCCACTGGCTTTGCGCCCGTTGCAGCGCCCGCGACTCGTCGAGACCGACACCGCCCGACACGTACGACACATTGCCCTGCTGCTGGGTTTGCGGCATGCCGCCACCGTTGACGTTGCCGGCGCTCGTGTTGTCGGTGGTCGAGCCGCCGGTCACGCCGCCTGCCTGCTGCGCGTACGCTCCGCCAGCCAGTCCGAGCGTGAGCGCCGCGCAGAGTGCAGCGGCTACGATCCTTCGCTGATTGCGTTGGGTTTTCATCGGTTCGCTCCTTGTTAAAGCCCTTGTCCGGTGTCCCTCGGTGGACCCGATCAAGGATCATGCAACCTGCGTGCCAACCGTCCGGTTGCGTCGACGGAAAAACGTCGCCCTTCGAGCGTTGGCGCGCGGTACAAGCGCGTGCGGTTCGCCAAAGGGACGGGCGAAAAAAATGCCGGTTCGTTGCAGCAAATGCAAAGAACCGGCAATCGCTACCAAAGCTCGGCACGGATCGGGCGGGACATGATCGAACCGCCCGGCTCGACGATCAGCCGAGATCGACGGGCACGAAGATCTGCGCGTTGTCGCGCTGGATCAGCAGCGCGATGCTGTTGCCCGCGCCCGAAATCATCTGCTTGAGCTGATCGACGTTCGTGACGGGCCGGCCGTTGACGGCGAGAATCACGTCGCCCGGCTGGATACCCGCGCTCGCGGCCGCCCCGCCCGCCTGTTGCACGAGCAGACCATGCGACACCGACGCGCTGCTCTTTTCTTCCGGCGTCAGCGCGCGTACCGCCACGCCGAGGCGGCCTTGCAGCTGGGTCTGCTGATCGGCCTTGCCCGCGGACGCAAGCTTCGCATCCGAGAACGAACCGATCGTCACCTTCACGTCCTTGGTGGACTTGTCGCGCCACACCTTCAGGGTCGCCGAAGTGCCCGGGGCAATGCCCGCGATCTGTGCCGGCAGATCCGACGAGTCGTTGACGTCGTCGCCGTTCACCGAGAGGATCACGTCGCCCGGCTGCAAACCGGCCTTGGCCGCCGGACCGCCCGGATCGACCGAGCTGACGAGCGCGCCTTGCGGCTTCTGCATGCCGAACGAATTAGCGAGCGTCTGGTTCATGCCCTGCACCGCGACACCGAGACGGCCGCGGCTCACATGGCCGGTCTTCACGAGATCGTCCTTGACCTTGATCGCCTCGTTGATCGGAATCGCAAACGACAGCCCCTGGAAGCCGCCGGTCTGCGAATAGATCATCGAGTTGATGCCGATGACTTCGCCCTGCAGGTTAAAGAGCGGACCGCCCGAATTGCCCGGGTTCACCGGCACGTCGGTCTGGATGAACGGCGTGTAGTTCTCGTTCGGCAGCGAGCGCGACTTCGCGCTGATGATGCCCGAGGTCACGGTATTGTCGAAACCGTACGGCGAGCCGATCGCGACCACCCACTGACCGACCTTGCTCTGACGCGGATCGCCGATCTTCACGGTCGGCAGGTTGCTCGCGTCGATCTTCAGCACGGCGACGTCGGACTGCTTGTCGGCGCCGACCACCTTCGCCTTGAACTCGCGCTTGTCGGTGAGCTTCACGGTAACGACATTCGCGCCGTCGACCACGTGCGCATTGGTCAGGATGTAGCCGTCATTGCTGATGATGAAGCCGGAGCCGAGGCTCGCGCTCGGCTGGTCGGGTGCGTCGTCGCCGTCGCCGCCTTGCATGCCCGGCATCCCGCCGAAGAAACGCTTGTAGAACTGATAGAACGGATCGTTCGGATCGATCGGCAACTGGTTGCCGCCGAAATTGCCACCGTTGTTGCCGCGCATCGCGGTCTGCTTGACCACGTGCTTCGCGCTGATGTTGACGACGGCCGGGCCGTAGGTTTCGACGAGGCCGGAGAAATCGGGGATGCCGGTCTTGGCGGCAGCTTCGGCGGGCATCATCGCAGCGGCCTGCGCGGGGGAGATGATCTGCGGTGCGGGCACATCGCGATGGCCCGCCACATAACCGGCTGACAGCGCGGCGGCGACAGCGACCGCAACGGCGCCGCGGGACAAGGTTTTCGCGTTCATCATGAGCTCCTGGCTGGAGAAAGTGACTTTGGATGTCGAGGAGCGTAAGTGGGATCGCTTAAAAGAGTCTTAAGCAGCGACAGATCGCGGGAACCTTATCGGCCGGGCTTGTCAGGCCATCGTGGCGGCCACGTTCCAGTGGCAAAAACGCGCTCGTCAGAAGCGCACGGTGACCTGCAAACCGCCGGCCGGCGCTTCGTCGAGCGACACTTGCGCATGCTGTTGCACGGCGATGCGGCGCACGATCGCAAGACCGAGGCCGCTGCCCGCCACATCGGTGCGCACGCGGTCCGCGCCGGCACCCGCGCGATAGAAGCGGTCGAACACGCGCTCGCGATCCGCGGGAGCGATGCCCGGTCCGCTATCGGCGATCCGCACGACCGGCCGCCCCCCCTCGACACGCAGGCTCACGTCGACCCGGCCGCCATGCGGCGTGTACTTGGTCGCGTTGTCGAGCAGATTGTTGAACATCACACGCAGCGCCTCGGCCTCGCCGGTCACGGTGGCGGCCTCGCTCGCCTCGATGCCGAGATCGACGCCGCGGTTCATCGCCAGCGGCGCATAGGTTGCGACGCAGTCCTGCAACAGTGCGCGCAGATCGAGCGCTTCGACCACCGCCACGCCGTCGGGCTCGGCACGCGCAAGCGCGAGCAACTGCTCGGCGAGGCGAGTGGCACGCGTCACGCCAGCCTGCAGATCGGCGAGCGCCTCGCCGCGCGCGGTTTCGTCCCGCGCGCGCGCCACCAGTTGCGACTGAATCTGCACGGCGGCAAGCGGCGTGCGTAATTCGTGCGCGGCATCGGCGACGAACGCCTTCTGGATGTCGAGCGCGGTCGCCAGCCGTTCGAGCAGCCCGTTCAACGCGCGCACGAGCGGCTGCACCTCGAGCGGCAGACGCTGGTCCGGCAACGGCTCCAGTGCTTCCGGATGACGCGCGTCGAGCGCGCTCGTCACGCGCCGCAACGGCTTCAGCCCGCGTCCGACGATCACCCACACCGCGAGCCCGAGCAGCGGCAGCAGCACGATCAGCGGCCACAGCGTGCGCAGCGCCACGTTCGCGGCGAGCCGGTTGCGCACCGACAGCGGCTGCGCGAGCTGCACGACATTGTCGCCGACGATCGCGCCATACACGCGCCATTCGCCGCGATCCGTGCTCTCGGTCGAAAAGCCGAGTTCGGCGCGCGGCGCGAGCGGCGCACGCGGGCGCGAGTAGTACATCAGCATGCCGTTGCGATTCCAGATCTGCAGCACGATGCCCTCGTCGCCGGTATCGCGCCCGAGCACCTGCGAAAACGGCTCGGCCGGCAGCGCGGCGGCAATCTGTTCGAGCTGGTAGTCGAACAGCTCGTTCGCCTCGGCAAGTGCCTGGCGGTAAATCAGCCATCCCGCGATGCCGACGCCGAGCAGCACGATCGCGATCAGCCAGATCAGCAGTTGACGGCGGATCGAGCGCATCGGCTCAGGCTTCCTTCGCGATCATGTAGCCGAGTCCGCGCACGTTGCGGATCAGTTCGGCACCGAGCTTCTTGCGCAACGCGTGGATGTAGACCTCGACGGTATTGCTGCCGATCTCCTCGCCCCAACCGTACATCTTTTCTTCGAGCTGGCTTTTCGACAGCACCGCGCCCGGCCGCGCGAGCAACGCCTCGAGCAGCGCGAATTCGCGCGCCGACAAGGCGACCGGCGCGCCGTCGAGCGTGACCTGGTGCGCGGCCGGATCGAGGGTCAGCGTGCCGTGGCGAATCGTCGAATCGCTGCGGCCGGAATGACGGCGGATCAGCGCGCGCATGCGTGCGCCGAGTTCGTCGAGATCGAAAGGTTTGACAAGGTAATCGTCGGCGCCGGCGTCGAGGCCCTTGACGCGGTCGGCGACCGCATCGCGCGCGGTGACGATCAGCACCGGCAGCGCATGGCCGCGCGTGCGCAGCGTACGCAGCACTTCGAGTCCGTCGCGCTTGGGCAGGCCGAGGTCGAGCAGCGCCAGATCGTAAGGCTGGCTGGCTACCGCATGCAGCGCCGCTTCGCCGTCCTCGACCCAATCGACGGCAAAGCCTTCGCCGCGCAGCGCCTTGCGCACGCCCTCGGCGATCATCCGGTCATCTTCGACAAGCAGGATGCGCATGATTGTCCGTTCCGAAACGTTTGATGATGCCGCATTCTAGCGCCCGCCTCCAGGCTGCGCGCCGCCCCGCGCTTTTTTCACCGCAGCGGCATGGCATGTCACTACAATGGGCGCTTTGCGTCGCGCGGCGGCCGCACGGTTTCGAGCGGTCGCGCGCGACGTCTCGCGCAGGCCGGACGTATCGACCGGCTCCGGCGTTTGCACGGACCGCAAGGCCGCGCTGCTCCGCCCGCCCGTCATGCGACGGCCGGCGGGACACGCGGCGCGACACCGTCAGACAGGCCGGTCGCCGCAGCCGTGCTCCACCCGTGCGCGTGCCCTGAAATTTTGCCCGTTTTTGCCCGTTCGTTTGCTTCCTCGCCCGTTCATGACGCCTGCCTTTCTGTCTTCCGTCGCACGCCGTGTCGCGTCGCGGCCGCACCGCTCCCCCGCTTTCGCCACGCTCATGCCGAGCCGCCTCGTGGCGCGCCCGGCTGCCTGGCTTCTTGTCGCCGCGCTCGGCGCGGCCGCGCTGCCGCCGCACACGGCCGAGGCGCGCGTCAAGACCACGCATCCCGGCGTGAACGTCACCACGGTGCTGCCGCCGCAGGTGATGGCCGGCCTGCATCGCGCGCACGTGCCGCTGTCGTCGATCAGCGTAGTCGTCGAGAAAGTCGGCGACCGCACGCCGATCCTCGCGCTGAACGCCGGCAAGCCGATGCTGCCCGCCTCGACGATGAAGCTCGTCACCACTTACTCCGGCCTGTCGATTCTCGGCCCCGACTACCGCTGGCGCACGAGCGCGTACTCGGACGGCACGCTCGACGCGAGCGGCATGCTGCACGGCAATCTGTACATCCAGGGCACTGGCGACCCGAAGCTCGTGCCCGAGGAACTGATCGATCTCGTGCAGAAGATCCACAAGGCGGGCATCACCGGCATCGACGGCGCGCTCGTGCTCGACAAGCGCTACTTCGATCCGTCGACGCGCGACCTGCCGCCGTTCGACGACGACACCACCGCGCCGTACAACGTCGGCCCCGATCCGCTGCTCTACGCGTTCAAGTCGCTGTCGTTCACGCTGACGCCATCGGCGGACGGCACGGTGGCGATCGACGTGCTTCCCGCGCTCGCGCAGTTGCGCATCGACAACCAGCTGCACGCGACGAACGGCCCGTGCCGCGGCGAAGCGCCAACGCCGAGCGTCACGCCGCAGCCCGACGGCACGCTCGTCGCGTCGTTCACCGGCGACCTCTCGATGCGCTGCGACGCGCGCACGGTCAACGTTGCCGTGCTCGATCACTCGGCGTTCTTCGCGGGCGGCTTCCTCGCGCTGTGGCAGCAAACCGGCGGCACCTTCCACGGCGCGACGCGCGAAGGCGCGGTGCCGCTCGGCGCGAAGCTCGTCGCGACGCACGAAGGGCCGGTGCTGTCCGACATCGTTCGCGATATCAACAAGTTCAGCAACAACACGATGGCGCGCAACCTGTTCCTGACGATCGGCGCCGTCGAGGAGCACGCTCCCGCGACCCCGGCGAAATCCGTGCGCGCCGTCGAGGACTTCCTGCGCCGCGACAGCCTGAACACGGAGTACCTGACGCTTGAAAACGGCTCGGGCCTCTCGCGCGACGAGCACGTCACCGCGCTCATGCTCGCCGATCTGCTGCAGCGCGCCAACGCGAGTCCGGTCGCGCAGGTGTTCGTCGAATCGCTGCCGATCGCCGGCGTCGACGGCACGATGCGCAACCGCCTGACCAACCAGGGCGCGGGCGGCAACGCGCACATCAAGACCGGCACGCTGCGCGACGTGCGCGCGATCGCCGGCTACGTGGCATCGGCCGACGGCAACAGCTACATCGTGGTGAGCCTGATCAACGATCCGCATTCGGAAGCCGCGCGCGCCGCGCACGACGCGCTGCTCGAATGGGTCTACGACGGCCCCTCGCAAGGCTTCACGAAAGTCTCCGCGCCGCTCGAAGAACCGCGTGCAACACCCAGCAAAAAACCGCGCAAGCGCGCCGGCCACTGAGTATTCCTTCTAGCGACGCCGCACGCGGCGAGCGCCCTAACCGTGTACGCTGTCGGGCAGCATGCGGCGCGCGACAGCGCGCG
This sequence comes from Paraburkholderia sp. Cy-641, assembly GCF_011752945.1. NCBI lineage: Bacteria > Pseudomonadati > Pseudomonadota > Betaproteobacteria > Burkholderiales > Burkholderiaceae > Paraburkholderia > Paraburkholderia sp. Cy-641. The sequence goes on along the minus strand of NZ_VWWM01000028.1, from coordinate 29,978 downwards.
CCTGCCGCACAGGCCGCGTGATCCACCTCAGGATCACGCGGCCCACACCAACGATAACGACACCACCCGTCGCGCACCGCGCGGCGCTCGGGGACCAGGAACGGAGACACGATGCAATTCGACGCCGAATTGCTGCTGCTCGCGATGGCGCCCGTCTTTCTCGCCTGCATCGGCTGGGAGGCGTGGCACGCGAGCCGTACGCGCCCGGCCGAGCGGCTCTACAACTGGCGCGACACGCTGTGCAACGCCGCGCTCGCGATCATGCAACAGGCCGCCGACAAGCTCGCGTGGCTCGCGATCATCCCTGTCTACGCGTTTTTCTACGAGCATGACCGCCTTCATACCTGGCCGGCGAGCTGGATGTCGTTCGTCGTCCTGTTCGTCGCGCAGGACCTGCTCTATTACGTGTTTCACCGCTGCAGCCATCGCGTGCGCTGGCTGTGGGCCGCGCACGTCGTGCATCACTCGTCGGAGCGGATGAATTTTTCGACCGCGTTCCGCCAGAGCCTGATGTACCCGGTCGCCGGCATGTGGGTGTTCTGGATTCCGCTCGCGGTCCTCGGCTTCCCGCCGAAGCAGATCGTCGCGATCGTGCTCATCAATCTCGGCTTCCAGTTTTTCGTGCATACGCAGATGATCGGCAAGCTCGGCTGGCTCGAATACGTGTTCAATACGCCGTCGATCCACCGTGTGCATCACGCGCGCAACGCACGCTACATCGATCGCAACTACGCAGGCGTGCTGGTGATCTGGGACCGTCTGTTCGGCAGCTACGTCGACGAAGATCCGCACGAGGCTCCGCAGTACGGCATCGTCGAGCCGCTGCACACGCATAACCCGTTGAAGGCGACGTTTCACGAATGGGCCTCGATGGCCGCCGATTTCGCGAGCGTGCGCGGCTGGCGCGACAAGTGGCGCGCACTGTTCGCGCCGCCCGCGTGGGCCGCCGCCTATCACGTGCGGCGGCAGGCGGCCGGCCCTACGGAGCCGGCCACGCCGAACGCCTATGCACAGACACGCGCTCACGCGCATCCGGGCACGGAATCGGGCAAGACGATGGGAACACGATAAATCGGGCAAGCGCCAATCGGTCCGGCTCGAACACGATTCAAATTCATACGGCCATGTTCCGGAAACCGTAGAAGATTCTGTAAGCTGTCGTCACGCCGCCGACGCGACGGACGCCGCCTGCAACACATGGCATAAGGGCCACACATACGAGGAGATGTCGTCAACATGAACCAAGCAGCTTCGAAGAAACAGCAATGGGTCCGCGTCACGCAGATCGCCGTGGCGAGCGCGGCATTCGCCGCCCTGGCGGCGTGCGGCGGCGGTGGCGACGACAACAGCAACGCGAGCAGCACGCCGCCGGGTGGCGTCAAGCTGCAGATCGTCTCGTTCGGCGACAGCCTCTCGGACGTCGGCACCTACGGCCCGTCCGTCCAGGCGAGCGTCGGCACGGGCGGCGGCCGCTTCACGACGAACCCGGGCGAAGTCTGGACGCAGAAGGTCGCCGAGTACTACGGCGACACGCTGAGCGCCGCCTACGTCGGCGGCTTCGGCCAGCCGCTCACCGCGAACGGCGGCCTCGGCTACGCACAAGGCGGCTCGCGGGTCGATCTGCAGCCGGGCGAAGGCTACGCGCCGAACAACCTCGCCGCGACGACGGTGCCGATCACGGCCCAGGTCACCGAGTACCTGAGCGCGCACGGCAGCTTCAACGCGAACCAGCTCGTGCTGATGAACGGCGGCGCGAACGACGTCTTCATCCAGGCGCAAGCGGTCTCGGATGCCGGCACGGCGGCGGCAACCCAGGTGCTCGAAAGCGGCGGCACCGCGGCCGACGCGCAGACGGCCGCCGCGACGGCCTCGCAGGCGGCAACGGTGAACGCGCTGCAGGCGATCGGCGTCGCGGCGGCCACGTTCGTCGGCACGGTGCAGAAGGTGATCGCATCCGGCGCGACGCATGTGGTGGTGTCGGACATCCCCGATATCGCGCAGACGCCGCAAGGTCTCCAGGCCGGCGCGCAAGGCCAGGCGCTCTTCAGCGCGCTGGTCCAGACCTATAACGGCGTGCTGCAGCAGCAGCTTGCGTCGAACAAGCAGGTCATCTACGTGAGCGCCTACGCGTGGCAGGACCAGACGATGGCGAACTATCAGTCGCTAGGCTTCACGGTTTCGAATACGGGTACCGCGTGTAACCTGACGTCGATGGCCACCAACGCAACCAATTACGCGACGAAGAATCCCGCTGTGCTCCTGCCGGGACAGACGGCCGCGGCGTTCGGCAGCGCATTCGCGTCGTCGCTGTTCTGCTCGCCGCAAACCTACACGGTGGCCGGCGCGGACCAGACCTATATGTTCGCGGACCTCGTGCACCCGACCACGCATCTGCATTTGCTGTTTGCGCAGCAGGTCGAGAAGCAGGTCGCGGCGAGCGGGCTTGGGAAGTAAAGGGGGATTCGGGCGCGGGGCTGGCGTGTTTGCCGCGCCATGAAGTCGAGCCTAGCGAACGATACGCTCAGCCCTGCGCCTCGAAAGCCGCCGCCGCGCGCCCGAGCCGGTCGTTGACCGCGATCCATTCGATCGTGTCGGGCAGCTTCTCGATCAGAATCCGCGTGACGTTCGCGCGATCGAGCGCCCGCAGCAGACCATACAGCTCGCGAGCGTAAGCATGCGGGTCTTCCGGCGCGGCGACGAAATGCACGCCTTCGGCGTCGGCCCAACGCCCGGCACGCGACGCCCGCGCGACCAGGGCCACGCGCTCGCCGGTCTCGCGCACCGCGAGCAGCGGCTCCAGCTCGCCGAACGGCAGCAGCGCGAGCGGCGTGCGCGGCGCGTAATGTGCCTTCAGCGTGCCGGACGCGCGCGGTGCCGTCGCATCGGAGCCATCGGGCAGACGCGGCGCTTCGCCAAGCACGTCGGCGATATCCTGCGGCGTGACGCGGCCCGGCCTCAGCAGCGCCGGAAAACCGCGCGACAGGTCGAGAATCGTCGACTCGATCCCGACATCCGACGCGCCGCCGTCGAGCACATGAATCGCGCTGCCGAACTCGTCGCGCACATGCTGCGCGGTGGTCGGGCTCACATGACCGAAGCGGTTCGCCGACGGCGCGGCCACTCCGCCATGCCCGCCGCGCAATGCGCTAAATGCCTCGAGTAAAGCCTGCGCCACCGGATGCGACGGACAGCGCAGCCCCACCGAATCCTGCCCGCCGCTGACCGCCGCGGGAATATGCGCGGCACGCTTGAGGATCAGCGTGAGCGGCCCCGGCCAGAACGCGTCGATCAGGCGCTGCGCCTCGCCCGGCAAATGCTCGACCCAGTAGTTCGGATCGCCCTGCGGCGCCAGATGCACGATGACCGGATGATTGGCGGGCCGCCCCTTCGCCGCGTAAATGCGCGCAACCGCGTCGGGGCTCTCGGCGTCGCCGCCAAGGCCGTACACGGTCTCGGTCGGGAACGCGACGAGACCGCCCGCGTCGAGCAGCGCGGCCGCGTGCCCGATCTGCGCGGCGCTGACCGGCAACGCATTGGCGGCGCTCGCGGAGTCTTCGGCGGGTTTCTGTTGATCCGGCATGGCGCGCGCGTCAGTTCGTGATGATGCGCAGCAGCCGCGCGCAATCGCGCGCCGCCGTGCGGGCTTCTTCGAGCGTCGGCGCCGTAAAGTTCACGTGCCCCATCTTGCGGCCGCAACGCGCCTCTTCCTTGCCGTACAGATGCAGGCGCGCGGCCGGCAGCGCGGCGACTTCCTGCCACGGCGGCGTGACCGCCGCGCGCTTCGGACCATCCGGGAACCACACGTCGCCGAGGATGTTCAGCATGACCGCCGGCGAATGCTGACGCGTGTCGCCGAGCGGCATGCCGGTCATCGCGCGCACCTGCTGCTCGAACTGGCTCGTCGCGCAGGCGTCGACCGTGTAGTGGCCGGAGTTGTGCGGGCGCGGCGCCATTTCGTTGGCGACGAGCGAGCCGTCTTCGAGAATGAAGAACTCGACGCACAGCACGCCGACATAGCCGAGCTTCTCGGCGATCTGCAGCGCGGCCTGTTGCGCCTGCTGCACGAGTGCGGGCGAGGCGTCCGGCGCGGGCACGATGGTGTGCGACAGCACGCCGTCGCGATGCGTGTTCTGCGCGAGCGGATAAACGACCGACGCCCCGCTCGCCGCGCGCGCGATCAGCGCCGATACCTCGAACTTCAGCGGCAGACGCTTTTCGAGCACGCACGGCACGCCGCCGAGCGATGCATGTGCCTCGCGCACTTCCTCGGCGTTGCGCACGCGGACCTGGCCTTTGCCGTCGTAGCCCAGGCGCGCCGTTTTCAGGATGCCGGGCAGCACGGCTTCGAGCTGAGCGTTGTCGAGCGCGGCAAGCGCATCCGACGATTCGATCACGACGTGCGGCGCCACCGTCACGCCCGACGACGCGATGAAGCGCTTCTCGGCGATCCGGTCCTGCGCGACGGCAACGCACCGCCCCGCCGGGCTCACGAAGGTGGTCTTCGCGAGAAAGTCGAGGCTCGCGGCCGGCACGTTCTCGAATTCGGTCGACACCGCCGCGCACAGCCGCGCGAGTTCGGTCAGCGCCGCTTCATCGTCGTAGGCCGCGCGCAGGTGGCGATCGGCGACCGCGCCGGCCGGACTGGTTTCGTCCGGATCGAGCACGGCGACGCGATAGCCCATCGCCTGGGCGGCAAAGCAGAACATGCGGCCGAGCTGGCCGCCACCGACCATGCCAAGCCATGCGCCGGGCAGAATCGGTGAAACCGGTGTGTTGTCTGGGTTCATCTTGGTGGTCGGTCGCGGCCGGATACGCCTTGCGCTCATGCGGCGAGCGGCGGGCATCCCGGCCGGGGGTCGGACAGGAGACGTCCTGGTCTTTAAAAACAACCGGCGCGCTTACAGCGCCGGCAATACCATCGCATGAGCCGCTTCGTTCTGGCGCACGCGGAATGCAGCGAGCTTGTCCGCATATTCGGCGCTGGTGCCGGACAGCAGCGACACCGCGAACAGCGCCGCGTTCGCGGCTCCCGCCTCGCCGATCGCAAACGTCGCGACCGGCACGCCCTTGGGCATCTGCACGATCGAATGCAGCGAATCGACGCCCTTCAGATACTTGCTCGCGACCGGCACGCCGAGCACCGGCACCGTGGTTTTGGCGGCCAGCATACCCGGCAGATGCGCCGCGCCGCCCGCGCCCGCGATGATCGCGCGGATGCCGCGCCCGCGCGCGCTTTCGGCATAGGCAAACATTTCGTCAGGCATGCGATGCGCGGACACGACCTTCGCTTCGTACGGCACGCCGAATTCCTGCAGGATCGCGACGGCGTTCTTCATGACTTCCCAGTCGGAACTGGAGCCCATCAGCACGCCGACGACCGGCGCGTCATGCGTATGGGCGGTTTGTGCTTCACTCATCTCTACGGCTTCCTTGCTTCCTTGTTTCCGGGCAATGCGCGCCTGACGCGGCGCGCGCAATCCGATCAGTCGAGCGTGTGCCCGGTCAGGCGCTCGAGCGCTTCCTGGTATTTCTCGCCCGTTTTCGCGACCACGTCGTCCGGCAGCTTCGGTGCCGGCGGCTCTTTCTTCCACGGCTGGGTTTCGAGCCAGTCGCGCACGAACTGCTTGTCGAACGACGGCGGGTTGGTGCCGACCTGGTACTCGTCCGCCGGCCAGAAGCGCGACGAATCGGCGGTCAGCGCCTCGTCCATCAGGTACAGCTTGCCGTGATTGTCCAGACCGAATTCGAACTTCGTGTCCGCGATGATGATGCCGCGCGTCGCGGCGTAGTCCGCGGCTTCCTTGTACAGGCGGATCGAGATGTCGCGGATCGTGGCCGACAGTTCGGTGCCGATGCGGCGCTCCATCTCGTCGTAGGTGATGTTTTCGTCGTGGTGGCCCATCTCGGCCTTGGCGGCCGGCGTGAAGATCGGCTCGGGCAGCTTCTGCGCATTCTGCAGGCCCGGCGGCAGTTGCACGCCGCACACCGAGCCGGTGGCCTGGTAATCCTTCCAGCCGCTGCCGGCCAGATAGCCGCGCACCACCGCTTCGACGAGGATCGGCTCCAGACGCTTGACGACCACCGCGCGGCCCTTCACCTGCTCGACTTCGTCCGGCGCGACCACCGACTCGGGCGCGACGCCCGTCAGGTGATTCGGCACCACGTGCTTGAGCTTCTCGAACCAGAAGTTCGCCATCGCGTTGAGCACGCGGCCCTTGTTCGGAATCGGCTCGCCCATGATGACGTCGAACGCCGACAGACGGTCGGTCGTGACGATCAGCAACTGGTCGTTGCCCACCGCATAGTTGTCGCGGACTTTACCGCGGCCGAGCAGCGGCAGCGAGCGGAGCGTGGATTCGTAGAGGGTAGACATCGTCGTGGTTCGCTAAAAGTGGGGCAAAAAGTGTGACCGGAACAAAAGGGAAACGCCGTTCCCCCGATGATGCGGGAACGGCGATCTAACGACAACCTGGCCAAACGGCCAGCAGGCCGGGCGAAAAGCCGGCCGGAACGACAGCTTAGCGGACGACTTGCGCGAGCTCGCCCGACTTGTACTTCTCCGCGATTTTATCAAGCGAGACCGGCTTGATCTTGCCGGCCTGGCCTTCGCAGCCGAATTGCGTGTAGCGGTCGATACAGACCTTCATCGCCGCTTCGCGCGCCGGCTTCAGGTAGTCGCGCGGATCGAACTTGCCCGGGTTGGTCGCCATGTAGCGGCGGATCGCGCCCGTGATCGCGAGACGCAGGTCGGTGTCGATGTTGACCTTGCGCACGCCGTGGCGAATGCCTTCCTGGATTTCCTCGACCGGCACGCCGTAGGTTTCCTTCATGTCGCCGCCGAATTCGCGAATCTCGGCCAGCAGTTCCTGCGGCACCGACGACGAGCCGTGCATCACGAGGTGCGTGTTCGGAATGCGCGCGTGAATTTCCTTGATGCGTGCGATCGAGAGAATGTCGCCCGTCGGCTTCTTGCTGAACTTGTAGGCGCCGTGCGAGGTGCCGATCGCGATCGCCAGCGCGTCGCACTGGGTCAGCTTGACGAAGTCGGCGGCCTGCTCCGGATCGGTCAGCAGCTGCTCGCGCGTCATCGTGCCTTCGGCGCCGTGGCCGTCTTCCTTATCGCCCTTCATCGTTTCGAGCGAACCGAGCACGCCCAGCTCCGCTTCGACCGTGACGCCGATCGAGTGCGCCGCTTCGACAACCTTGCGCGACACCTCGACGTTGTACTCGTACGAGGCGACCGACTTGCCATCGGCTTCGAGCGAGCCGTCCATCATCACGCTCGTGAAGCCGCTGCGGATCGCCGCCATGCACACCGCCGGCGACTGGCCGTGATCCTGGTGCATCACGACCGGGATGTGCGGATACGATTCGACCGCCGCTTCGATCAGGTGACGCAGGAACGGCTCGCCCGCGTACTTACGCGCGCCGGCCGATGCCTGCATGATGACCGGGGCGTTGACCTTGTCGGCCGCGGCCATGATCGCCTGCACCTGCTCCAGGTTGTTCACGTTGAACGCCGGCAGGCCGTAGCCGTTTTCGGCAGCATGGTCCAGCAGTTGACGCATTGATACGAGAGGCATGCTGTAACTCCTTAGATTGAAACGAATTCTTTTGTCGTCGGCATCTTTTGCGGCGATTCTATCGCGAAGCAGGCGGCGTTCCCGGGCTCGCAACGGCGTTTTGGTGCGCCGTCGCACACGAGCCGTACGGATGCCGGGGTGCCGGCCTGCTTCGCTCAATCGGGCCTGTGCCGATCGAGCGGGTCCTACCCGATCAGTACGGTTCGCCAACCCGCACGATCTTCAACGTGTTGGTGCCGCCGGCCTGGCCCATCGGCTCGCCGACCGTCAGCACGACCATGTCGCCATGCGACGCATAGCCCTTGCGAACCACGGTTTCGAGCGCCTGCTGCAAGGCGGTGTCGCGGTCGGTGTTGGTGTCCAGATGCAGCGAGGTCACGTTGCGGTACAGCGCCATCGCCCGCTCGCTGCCGACGCGCGGCGTCAGCGCGAAAATCGGCACGTGGGTCCAGTGGCGCGACATCCACAGCGCGGTCGAGCCCGACTCGGTCAGCGCGACGATCGCCTTCGCGCCGAGGTGATAGGCCGTGAATAACGCGCCCATCGCGATCGACTGGTCGATGCGCGTGAACGTGCGGTCGAGGAAGTCCTTGTCGAGTTCCGACTGCTCCGACTTCTCGGCTTCGAGACAGATCGCGGCCATCGTCTCGATGGTCTGCACCGGATACTTGCCCGCCGCCGATTCCGCCGACAGCATCACCGCGTCGGTGCCGTCGAGCACCGCGTTCGCGACGTCCGACACTTCCGCGCGGGTCGGCACGGGTGCGTGGATCATCGACTCCATCATCTGCGTCGCGGTAATCACGAACTTGTTCGACTCGCGCGCCATGCGGATCATGCGCTTTTGCAGCGCCGGCACCGCGGCATTGCCGACTTCGACGGCCAGATCGCCGCGCGCGACCATGATGCCGTCCGATGCGTCGAGAATGCCCTGCAGCGCCGGAATCGCTTCGGCGCGCTCGATCTTCGCGATCATCTTCGGCTTGATGCCGTACGGCGCGCCAGCGATGTTCGAGAGCTGGCGGGCCATTTCCATGTCGGTGGCGTTCTTCGGAAACGACACCGCGATGAAATCGACGCCGAGCGACATCGCCGTGCGGATGTCTTCCATGTCTTTCGCGGTCAGCGCGGGCGCCGACAGCCCGCCGCCCTGGCGGTTGATGCCCTTGTTGTTCGACAGCTCGCCGCCGACCTTCACGATCGTATGGATCTCGTTGCCGATCAGGCGCTGCACGTCCAGCACGATCAGGCCGTCGTTGAGCAGCAGCACGTCGCCCGGCTTCAGGTCGCGCGGCAGGTCCTTGTAGTCGAGGCCGACGCGCTCGTCGTTGCCGAGCTCGCAGTCGGCGTCGAGGATGAACGGATTGCCGACGACGAGCGTCGTGCGGCCGCTCTCGAACTTGCCGACGCGGATCTTCGGCCCCTGCAGGTCGGCCATGATGGCGACTTCACGGCCGGCCTGGCGAGCCGCCTCGCGCACGAATTCGGCGCGCTGGCGGTGGTCGTCGGCGGTGCCGTGCGAGAAATTGAGCCGCACGACATCCAGCCCCGCACGAATCATTTGCAGCAGGATTTCCGGTGTGCTGGAAGCCGGACCGATAGTAGCGACAATCTTGGTGGCGCGATGCATGAGTCTCCTCGTCTGGATGGGATCGCTGGAAAGAGCACTGGGGGGCTGCTGCGGAGTCGGCGCATCGAAAGATGCTGCGTGGGGTCGCGCGCCGGCTGTGACCGGGGTCGCTTTGTGGGGTAATACGGGTGATGCGGTATGCGTGACCGGCGCCTCGCGCGCCGGGGTGTTGCCGTGCTGCTTGCCGGAAGGCTGTGCCGGCGGGGTCGAATCTGTTTGAGTGGAGCCGGTGCGGGGCGTTGGCGGCTGCTCCGCGCCGGCGGCGAGGGCATGCTCCGCAACCGGCTCCGCGGCCGCTCCGGCAACTGGCGCCGGTTCAGCGGTCACTGGCGCTGCCGGCACCTCGCCAGCCACCTCCTGTTCCGCCGTTGCCCGCACAGCGGTCGCGCGTGCCACGCGCTCCCCTGCCGTCGTTGCCGCGTTACCGCGCGGCGCTTGCGCGCCTCGCGCCTTGGTCGACTTCGCCGATGGGGAACGCGCCGCCACGTTAAGCCCGCGATTCCAGAACTTCGACCGCTGGCAGCTTCTTGCCCTCGAGGAATTCGAGGAACGCGCCGCCGCCCGTCGAAATGTAGCTGACCTGGTCGTGGATGCCGTACTTGGCGATCGCCGCGAGCGTGTCGCCGCCGCCGGCGATCGAGAACGCCGCCGAACGCGCGATCGCGTCCGCGAGCGTCTTCGTGCCGTTGCCGAACTGGTCGAACTCGAACACGCCGACCGGGCCGTTCCACACGACCGTGCCGGCCTTTTCGAGCTGCGCGGCAAGCGCCTGCGCGGTCTGCGGACCGATGTCGAGGATCATATCGTCGTCCTCTACGTCGGCGACGGCCTTCACTTCGGCCTTCGCGGTCGGCGAGAACGCCTTGGCCGTGACCACGTCGGTCGGGATCGGCACCGAGGCGCCGCGCGCCTTGGCCGCGTCGATGATCGCCTTCGCTTCGGCGACGAGATCGGCCTCGGCAAGCGACTTGCCGATCTTCAGGCCGGCCGCGAGCATGAACGTATTGGCGATGCCGCCGCCGACGATCAGCTGATCGACCTTCTCGGCGAGCGACTTCAGGATGGTCAGCTTGGTCGACACCTTCGAGCCGGCAACGATCGCGACGAGCGGACGCTTCGGTGCGCCGAGCGCCTTGCCGAGCGCTTCGAGTTCAGCGGCGAGCAGCGGACCCGCGCAGGCCACCGGCGCGTACTTCGCGATGCCGTGGGTGGTCGCTTCGGCGCGGTGCGCGGTGCCGAACGCGTCGTTCACGTAGATATCGCAGAGCCTCGCCATTTTCTGCGCGAGTTCGTCGGAATCCTTCTTTTCGCCCTTGTTGACGCGGCAGTTTTCGAGCAGCACGACCGAGCCCGGTGCGACGTCGACGCCGTTTTCGACCCAGTTGGCGACGAGCGGCACGTCGCGGCCGAGCAGTTCGGCGAGGCGCTTCGCGACCGGCGCGAGCGAGTCTTCGGGCTTGAAATCGCCTTCGGTCGGGCGGCCGAGGTGCGAGGTGACCATCACGGCGGCGCCGGCGGCGAGCGCGGCCTCGATGGCCGGCACGGAAGCGCGGATGCGGGTGTCTTCGGTGATGTTGCCTTGATCGTCCTGCGGCACGTTCAGATCGGCGCGGATGAACACACGTTGGCCGGACAGCTTGCCTTCGGCGATCAGGTCGGAGAGACGCAATACCTTGTTCATGGGCTTGAGTATGCGAGTGGATGAGAAGGCGGTGGCGGACTGCGCGCGGGGCGCTGCGCGGCGAACTCCAGCGCCGCGGCCCGGCGGCTCCGCGGGATTGGGCGCCGGCGGGATCGCCGCGGCACGGGCGCCTTGCTGCGGCGCGCTCAACCCGGAAAGCGGCATTTTAACTGATCCAAACGGCCTTCTGACCCGCGATGGCGCGAATCTCCCGTATTTGGCCGCGCCAGCGCCGATACCGCGCCGCAGCATCGGCGCCGCACCCCGTCACACGAGCAGCATGAGGACCCGCAGCAACGTGAACACGACCATCCCGGTGACGATCGTGCCGAGCATGGTGCGGCGCCACAGGAACCAGCCGAGACCGGCGAGCGTCGCGTAGAACTCGTGATTCGACGGCGCGAACGACAACCCCCCGGGGGTCGCCAGCACGTCGGGTAGCACCACGGCCGCGAGCGCCGCGGCGGGCGCGTAGCGCATCATGCGCTGCACGCGCGCCGGCAGCACCGTGCGCTCGCCGCCGATCAGGAACAGCGCGCGCGTGAGCGCGGTGACGAAGGTCATGCCGGCAATCGCGAGCCAGATCTGCGTCGAGGTCATGGGGCGTCTCCAGCGCGGTCGCGGATGCGGCGCAGGTCCGCCCGCTCGATCATGAGGTCGGCCGCGCTGCCGGCGACGATCGCCGCGATCACCGCGAGCGGCAGCGCGAGCCGGTACGGCAGGTCGAAAGCGAGCAGCGAGACGATGCCGGCGACCGCCACGGCGACCATCGTCGAGCGCGTCGCGATCGCCGACACCATGATCGGCAGCAGCGCGAGCGTGCCCGCGAGCGCGAGCCCCCAGTTGTCGGGAATCAGGCTCGCGAGCAGGATGCCGGCGATCGACGAGACCTGCCACGACAGCCAGCTCGACACGGCCATGCCCCAGAAATACGCTTCCTTGCCCGGCAGATAGCCGGTGGGAAAGCTCTTCTTCTGGAACAGCAGATAGATCACGTCTCCGTTGAAATAGCCGAGCAGGATGCGCCGCCACATCGGCAGATAGGAGAAGTGCGGCGCGAGGCCGGCGCTGAAGATCACGAAGCGGGTATTGACCATTGCCGCGGTCAGCAGCGCGGTCCAGACCGGCAGCTTCGCGGCGAGAAGCGGCAGCACCGCCAGTTGCGACGAACCGGCGTAGCACAGCAGCGACATCGTGAGCGCCTGCGGCAGCGTGAGCACGGACTTGCTCATCGCGATACCGGTGACGAGGCCCCACGAGAAAATCGCCATCAGCGTGGGGGTATAGTCGCGCGCGCCCTCACGGAAAGCGCGGCGATCGGTATCGGACAGTCGAGCGAGCATGAGGCGAAGGGCGCCGGCGCGAGGGACGCCGCCAGAAAGAACAGGTCGGCGCCAGGTTGCGAGCCCACCCGCTGGCGCATCCGGATTCGATTTATGCGTGCGCAGGATTATAGCGTCCGGGATACGCTCAAATGCCCGTTGTGTGTGCAAATGACGCTAAAATAGCCCTCCTGGCCATGCCTTGGCGCTCGCCGCCACACGCCGCCACACCTCATAACGCACCCGCTGGAGAATCGTATGTCAATGGCCGACCGCGACGGCAAGATCTGGATGGATGGCAAGCTCATCGACTGGCGCGATGCCAAGATCCACGTGCTCACCCACACGCTGCACTACGGCATGGGCGTATTCGAGGGCGTGCGCGCTTACAAGACGGCCGACGGCGCCACCGCGATCTTCCGCCTGCAGGAGCACACCAAGCGCCTGCTGAACTCGGCCAAGATCTTCCAGATGGACGTGCCGTTCGACCATGAAACGCTCGCCGCCGCGCAACGCGAAGTGGTCCGCGAGAACAAGCTCGAGTCGTGCTATCTGCGCCCGATCATCTGGGTCGGCTCGGAAAAGCTCGGCGTGTCGGCCAAGGGCAATACGATTCACGTCGCGATCGCCGCCTGGCCGTGGGGCGCGTACCTCGGCGAAGACGGCATGACCAAGGGCATCCGCGTGAAGACCTCGTCGTTCACGCGCCACCACGTGAACGTGTCGATGGTGCGTGCGAAGGCGTCGGGCTGGTATGTGAACTCGATTCTCGCGAACCAGGAAGCGATCGCCGACGGCTACGACGAAGCGCTGCTGCTCGACGTCGACGGCTACGTGTCGGAAGGCTCGGGCGAGAACTTCTTCCTCGTCAACAACGGCAAGCTGTACACGCCCGATCTGTCGTCGTGCCTCGACGGCATCACGCGCGACACCGTCATCACGCTCGCGCGCGACATGGGCCTGCAGGTCATCGAAAAGCGCATCACGCGCGACGAGGTCTATACCTGCGACGAAGCGTTCTTCACCGGCACCGCCGCCGAAGTCACGCCGATCCGCGAGCTCGACAACCGCACGATCGGCGCCGGCGCGCGCGGCCCGATCACCGAGAAGCTGCAAGCGGCCTTCTTCGACGTCGTGAACGGCAAGAATCCGAAGTACGCGCACTGGTTGACCCGAATCTGAGCGAAGTTCCAGGATGCGCCGCGCCGCTCGCCGGCGGCGCTCTGACCGCCCCCCGCATACAACGAGAGTCTCATGAGCGAAATCAAGGAAATGCCGCTGGTCGAACTGTCGGCAAAGGACCTGCCGGCGTATTGTCCGAACCCGGCCATGCCGCGCTGGAGCGCGCATCCGCGCGTCTTCATCGACGTCACGCACGGCGAAGCGCGCTGCCCGTACTGCAGCACGCGCTACAAGCTGCGCGACGGCGAAGTAATCAGGGGCCACTAAGCACGGCTTATCGAGCGGCTTCGGCCGGCTTCAGCAGCGCGACGGTTTCACGACGACACCCGCGCCGCCGAAACCGGCACGAGCCCTTCATACGAGCCGATTACCCGCGCAGCCGCGCCGCGAGCCCGAACCGCCACCCCGGCGTGTCAGGGCAAACGGCTACATGCCGCGCGGTTTTCGGCTTTCCCCTTTTGACCCATCCGAACGCCACGCGCATTGCGCGCGCGGCGCTTCTTATCGATACCGGACACTCACTCTGATGCGTCGCGCGTTGGTTATCGCACCGAACTGGATCGGTGACGCATTGATGGCGCAGCCGCTGTTTGCGCGCCTCGTGAAATTGCATCCGCGCATCGTCATCGACGCGGTCGCGCCCACCTGGGTCGCGCCCGTGCTCGAACGCATGCCGGAAATCCGCGACGTTTACGCCACCGACCTCGCGCACGGCAAGCTGCAGATGTTGCGCCGCTGGCAGTTGTCGAGCGACTTGCGCGACGTCGGCTACGACGCGGCCTACGTGCTGCCGAACTCGTTCAAGTCGGCGCTGATTCCGTGGCTGGCGGGCATCCCGCTGCGCATCGGCTATAGCGGCGAGAGCCGCTACGGCGTGCTCAACGTGCGCCACGCGAATCCGCGCAAGGACAAGCGCCCGCCAATGGTCGGCCATTACGCGGCCCTCGCCTATGCGCCCGGCGCCAAGGTTCCCGAGGACCTGCCGATGCCGCGCCTCGACGCGGACCTGAACGAGGCGTCGCGCGTCTCGGCGCGCTTCAATCTCGATACGCGCGTGCCGCTGCTCGTGTTCTGCCCGGGTGCCGAATACGGTGCCGCGAAGCGCTGGCCGACCGAGCACTTCGCCGCGCTCGCGCAAATGGTCGGCCAGTCGTTCCCGTACACGCAGATCGTCGCGCTCGGTTCGCCGAAAGATGCGCCGCTCGCCCAGGCGATCGCCGAGAAAGCCCCGAACGTGCGCAACCTGTGCGGCCAGACCGCGCTCGGCGAAGCCTGCGCGCTGATCTCGCGAGCCAACGCGGTCGTCACCAACGACTCCGGTCTCATGCACGTCGCCGCCGCGCTGCGCCGCCCGCTCGTGGCCGTGTACGGCTCGACCGATCCGCGCCACACGCCGCCCTTGTCCGAGCTCGCGAAGGTACAATGGCTCCATCTCGAATGCAGCCCCTGTTTTGAGCGCGAGTGTCCGCTCGGCCATCTGAACTGCCTGAAACAGTTGAGCGCCGAGCAGGTGTTCGGCGATTTGCGCGGCATGCTGCTCGCGCAGCGCTGAGCCGACTGATACTTGCACGCAACACCGCACGCCCCCGAGTGCGTCGCGTCATGTTCGCGCCTTGCGGCGCGGGCAAGCTGGCGCCGGGGAGCGATGGTCCGGCGCGCCGGACCATCCCGCTGACCGCCGATCCTCAACCGCGCGCCGCGCACAAGAGACTGACGAGCCATGCCACGTTTTGCCCATATCTTCGAAGCCGCCGCCGATACCCTGAACGCCTACTATCAGGCCGTCGCCGAGGTCAATATCGACAGCTTGATGGGCTTGTGGATCGACGAGGAGTTCGTGAGCTGCATCTGCGCGGACGGCTCGCACCTGCATGGGCTCGACAGTATCCGCGCCGGCTTGCAGACCCAGCTCGAAGCGGCTCCGGTGTTGATCGAACCGCTCGACATCCGCGTCTACGACAGCCTCGGCACCGTGGTCTATGCGATTGCCGAGGCGCATCGCCCGGCCGGCCCGACCGCCACGCCCGCAATGGTCTTCACCACTTACGTGATGGTTCATGAGCGCGGCGAGTGGCGCATCGCGCACATTCACGCGAGCCCGATGCCGAACGAAACCGCGAGCCAGTTCGCCACGAAGATGCGGCACGGGCAAGGTCCGCTGCATTGAGCGCGCGGCGCCACTTCGGATCGACGCTTTCCGTTTTCATGCAGGCATGAGTTCGACGCACGACAAATCCGCTTCCCCCGTCCCGGCTTCCACGAAGGTCGCGGCGGCCGTCGAGGCGAGCGTCGAACTGCTGTACCGCGCGCCGCTCTGGCTGCCGAACCGGCATGCGCAAACCATCGTCCCTTCGCTGTTCGCGCGCCGCCCCGCGGTGTCGTTTCGCCGCGAGCGCTGGGACACGCCCGACGGCGATTTCATCGATCTCGACTGGGTCGCGCACGACAACCCGCCCGCCGATAGCGCACCGCTTTTCGTGCTGTTTCACGGCCTCGAAGGCAGTTCGGGCTCGCATTACGCGGCCACGCTGATGGCGGCCGCGCGCGAATATGGCTGGCACGGCGTGGTGCCGCACTTTCGCAGCTGCAGCGGCCCGCTGAATCGTCTGCCGCGCTTCTACCATCTCGCCGACAGCGCCGAGGTCGACTGGGTCCTGCGCCGGCTGCGCGCCGCGCATCGCGGGCCGGTCGTCGCGGCGGGCGTGTCGCTCGGCGGCAACGTGCTGCTGCGCTGGCTCGGCGAGCAGCGCGAGGACGCGGCGAGAGTGGTATCGGCGGCCGCCGCGATTTCGACGCCGATCGACGTGCATGCGGGCGGCCGCGCCTTGTCGCAGGGCTTCGGCCTCGTCTACACGCGCAGCTTCCTGAAAACGCTCAAGCAGAAGGCCAGCCAGAAGCTCGAACAGTTTCCGGGACTGTTCGATCGCGACGCGATGCTCGCGAGCCGCACGATGTACGAGTTCGACAACGTCGTGACTGCGCCGCTGCACGGCTTTCGCGATACCGACGACTACTGGAGCCGCGCAACCACGCGCCCGCTGCTGCCGCACATCGAGGTGCCGACGCTCGTGCTCAACGCGCGCAACGATCCGTTCCTGCCGGCCGAGGCGCTGCCGTCGCGGCACGAGGTGTCGGCGGCGGTCGAACTCTATCAACCCGAGCACGGCGGCCACGCGGGCTTCATGACCGGGCCGTTCCCGGGCCGCATCGACTGGCTCTCGCGGCGCGTGTTCGGCTATCTGGAGCGTCACGTCGATCATGGATGACATCGTCAAACAGGCTCTCGCCAAATGGCCGAACGTGCCGAGCTGCACCGGCTGGCTCATGCTCGACCGGCGCGGCAACTGGCGCATGCGCGACGAAGCGGCCCAGGCAAGCGGCTCGCCGGGCGTGGCGATCCGTCATGAAGCGCTGCTCGGCTTCATCAACCGCAACTACGAGGCCGACGAGCGCGGCCAGTGGTTTTTCCAGAACGGGCCGCAGCGTGTGTACGTCGAGCTTGCGTATACGCCGTGGGTGGTGAGGTTGTCCGCGGCAGCCGATGGCTCACTCGCGTTGCACGACCAGGGCGGCGGTGCGTTCGAACCAGCGGCGGTATTCGTCGATGAAGACGGCGGCGTTCTGTTCGCCGATCGCTCGGAGCCGGCACGGATCGCGACGCTGCACGATCACGACCTGGAACTCTTCTCCGATCACGCGACGCTCGCCGGCGACGATACGCTGAGCGGCAAATTCCATTGGAACGATCAGGTCGCGTTGCCGCTGCAAAGCGTGCGGCGCGATGAAGTGGCGGCGCGGTTCGGGTTCGTCGCGAGTCCAGCGGCGGGGGTTTGAGTCGCGGGTCTGAGGCCCGGATCTGAGGCACGCGCCGAGGCAGGCTTCTGTCGGCCGAGCCCGGCATCGGAGCCTGACTGACCAGACTGACGCTTCCCCACGAACCACCGTCAGTCACCGTTCTTCGTCTCGCAGAAGGCGCTTCGCTTCATGCGCGCCGACGGCAAGCTCACACCCCTTCCCCCTTCTCGTCGAGCCGTTCTTCCTTGTAGCGGTTCTCCATCTCGTGCAGACGCGCGTCGACGGTCGCGAGATCGTAATAGCCGATCGTCTTCAGATCGCGCGCGTCCTTCAATTGCCGGATCGCCGACGGCCATGCCCCCTCCAGCGCAAACTTCTCCGCCATCGCGCGATGCTGGGTCAACACGTCGCCACTGCCCGCGCTCGCCTGCGCGAGATAGAGCCACCACGCGGGCTGATCGGGATGCGCCGCCGTCTCCCGCTTCGCGAGCGCCTGCGCCTCGGCGAAACGCCGCAAGGTCAGCAGCGTGCGGATATGCATGTCGATCGCGGCATTCGACTGCGGCCAGCGCTTCTGCGCGAAATCGGCGAGCCGTACGGCTTCGTCGTCGTGACCGGCGCGCGCGCGTTGGCGAGCGCCGCCG
Source organism: Paraburkholderia sp. Cy-641 (assembly GCF_011752945.1). NCBI lineage: Bacteria > Pseudomonadati > Pseudomonadota > Betaproteobacteria > Burkholderiales > Burkholderiaceae > Paraburkholderia > Paraburkholderia sp. Cy-641. The sequence goes on along the minus strand of NZ_VWWM01000028.1, from coordinate 12,141 downwards.
TGGCGTCGTCGTCACGCTCCAGCAGCATCTGCCCATACGCGATGCCGTACCAGTTCGCGGCGACGTTGAGCGCCGTGCGTTCGTCGATTTCCGAGTGCAGCCGCGAGATTTCATCGGCGTAATCGCTGCGCGAGTGGCCTTGCAGGAGACGCGCGCGCGCCCGCACAAAGCCGTATTCGGGGTCCTGATGCGGCTGCCGGTACGGCGCGCGGCGCGCGCGATCTTCCATGTCGGCGATCCGCTCGCCCGTCAGCGGATGCGTACGCGCATAGGCCGGCATGCCGTTGTCGTTCATCGCCGCGCGCTCGAGCCGGTGGAAGAACGTCGGCATCGCATACGGGTCGTAGCCGGAGCCCGCGAGCAGCAGAAAGCCGACGCGGTCCGCTTCCTGCTCGGCCGAACGCGAGAAGCGCAACTGGCTGTCGACCGCGTACGCCTCGCCGCCGAGCGCAATCGCGCTGCCGAGATCGCCGCTGTGCGCGAGCACACCCGCCAGCACGCCGAACAGCATGCCGGCGAGCGCCGCGTAGGTACTGCGCTCGCCGTTCGAGATCATCCGCGAGATATGGCGTTGCAGGACGTGCCCCATCTCGTGACCGAGCACCGAGGCGAGTTCGGATTCGGTCTGCGTCGCCACGATCAGCCCCGTGTTCACGCCGATGAAGCCGCCCGGCAGCGAAAACGCGTTGATCTGCGCGTCGCGCACCGCGAACAGATCGAAGTCCGGACGATAGCCGCCGATGTACAGCGCGTTGGCCGCCGCCGCGAGCTTGCCCGAGACCGAGTTGAGGTAGTCGCGCACGAGCCAGTCGTCGAGATAGTCGGGATCGCGCCGCAGCTCGCGCATCACGCGCTCGCCGAGCTTGCGCTCGGCCTGCGGCGTCAGCGAACCGGCGCCGCCGCTGCCGAGATCGGGCAACTGCTGCGCGGCGATCGGCGCGCGCCAGCCGTTGCTGCCGACGCGGCCCGTGTTGGCGCTGTTGCGGTTGTTGCCGCTATTGCCGCTGTTGCCGTTCGAGAAGCGGCTTTGCGCGCCGCCATATGTGCCGAACACGCCTGGCGCGATATCCGGCGGCAGGATCGGATCGGCGTAGCTATCGGCCGGACCGCTGACGAGCGGCGCTTCGCTGGATTGCAGGTTGAGCGCGATGCCGGACGCGGTATTCGACGGGATGCTCGACGGGATGGCCGGGGGAGTGTTTGATGGGCTGCTCGCTGTGTTGCTTGATGGGCCACCTGAAGCACTGTTCGATGCACTGTTCGATGCGATGCCCGAGGTGCTACCCAATGCGCCGGCTGAAGCGCTGCTCGCCTGCGCGAACGCGCCCGGCGGCGCGGCCAGCGCGATCGACAGCAACGCAGCGAGAAACCGTTTTGGACGCATCGAGGAGCCGGTCTGACGAAGTCGAAAAGCGACGCGCGCGGCCCGGACTAAGATAGCGGACATGAGGACGGCGCGGGGCAGCACTCAGCGCAATTGTAATCAGTCGTGGCGGCGCTTCAGGGGCGATCCGGTCGCCGCGCCGCGCAACGGGCGCACTGCTATGATAGGCGCCCTCTGAAGGAGCCAACCATGCCTGAACTCACTCATTTCAATGCGGCCGGCGAGGCGCATATGGTGGACGTCGGCGGCAAGCAGGAAACGAAGCGCATCGCGATCGCGCGGGGTTCGATCCGCATGCTGCCGGCAACGTTCGCGCTGATCCGCGACGGCAACGCCAGGAAGGGCGATGTAATCGGCATTGCGCGCATCGCGGCGATCCAGGGCTCGAAGCGCACCGCCGATCTGATTCCGCTATGCCATCCGCTCGCGCTGACTCGCGTGAAAGCCGACTTCGAACTCGACGAAACGCTGCCCGGCGTGCATTGCACGGTTCAGGCGGAAACGCTCGGACGAACGGGCGTCGAGATGGAAGCGCTGACGGCCGTGCAGGTCGGGTTGCTGACCGTGTACGACATGTGCAAGGCCGTCGATCGCGGCATGACCATTACCGACGTGAAGGTAATGGAGAAGCATGGCGGCAAATCGGGGGATTGGGTCGCGCAGGATTGAGCGCGTATTTCATCAGGCTCGATCCGACACCGCGCCCGGCAACCACCAGGACAAGGACATGACCATCGACAAACTGCGCGAGCAATTACTGGCCTTCCGCGACGCTCGCGACTGGCAGCAGTTTCACACGCTGCGCAACCTGATCGTCTCCACGAGCATCGAGGCCGGCGAGTTGCTGGAAACGATCCAGTGGAAGACCGATGCGGACATCGAAGCATTGCTCCGCGATCCGACGCAAATGAAGAACCTGCGGCACGAATGCGCCGACGTGCTCATGTACCTGCTGCTAGTTGCCGATGCCGCCGGCTTCGATCTCGTCGAGGCGGCGGCGGAAAAGCTCGAACTGAACGAAGAGCGCTATCCCGCCGACAAGGCGAAAGGCAGGTCCACGAAATATTCGGAGCTCTGACGGGCGGAAGCTTTCGCGCATGAAGCGAATCGCGCAAGCTTCCATGAACGCCCTTAACCTTAACCGAACGAGCGATGCGAGGAGCCCTCTGCAAAGAAGGCCGATACAGACCGTGCGCCGCCGTCAATCGTCGCTATCGTCGTCATCCTGCGCCGCGTCGGCCGACGGCTTGCCGTAGCGCTTGACCAGTTCTTCCCGGAAACCGGCGAGCGACTTCTGCTCGTCGACCAGTTCGTACAGATAGCCCAACTGCGCCGGCCAGTCCTTCAACTCCTCGGCAAAAATTCTCAGGCGTTCGACCGTGTCGAGCGCCGCCGCGGTATCGCCGCTCAAGGCCTGCAATACCGCGTAACGACGCAGCACCGTTTCGCCCGGCAGCAGCGCGATCGCCCGCCGGTGCATCTCGAGCTTGTGTTGCAGGTTCACGGAATTCATCGGCTGCAATGTCGCGAGGCCGTATTCGCCCCATGCGCCGAACAGGAACGACGGATCGGCGCCGTACTGCTCGGCCGGACGCGCGCCGTAATACAGCACCTCGGCGCGCGCATAGTCGCGATAGACCGGATACAGCGAAGCCAGCCCGCCGAACACGACCACCGCAAACACGCCCAACGACACGCGCTCGGGAACGATGCGTAGCGGCCGCGTTTCGAGCAGGCCGAATACGAACATGGCGGGCAGCAAGAAGAACATGTATTGCTGCGGATATTCGACGAGCGCGTGCATCGTCAGCACGCCGATCAGCGCAACGCCGAACACGCGCGCCGCGCTCTGCGGCGCGCGCACGACGCGCGCGAGCCACGCGACGAGACCGAGCAGCACGATCGCGAGACCGATCAAGCCGGTCTTCGCGAGCAGATCGATAAAGATGTCGTGCGAGTTGTTGGCGATTTCGACGCCGCCCAACGTCTTCACGAGTTCGAACTGGTAGTTCGGGAATTCGCCCCAGCCGACGCCGAGCAGCGGATGCGCCTTGAACATCGTCCAGCCGTATTTCCATAGCGCGAGGCGCGGCGCGATCTGGCCGGCGTCCTGGAAGCGCTCGGCCGCCGACTGCCCGAGTTCGAGGTGATAGCGCACGTTGGCCCAGCGGATCAGCGCATTGACCACGAAGAACAGCACCGCGAGCACGATCGGAATCAGCCACTCGCGGTTGCCGCGGCGCAGGCGCGGCTCGTTGCGCATCTGCGCGAACGCCATCCAGAAACCGGCAACGACGATCACGCCCATTTGCAGCCACGGACCGCGCGAGACGGTCAGCGCGAGTCCGGCCGAGAAAATCGTCGACACGAGCAACCAGACCGGCACGGCGATGCGCCGCGTCTGCACGAGATACAGCGCGCCCGCCATCGCGAACGAGATATAGGTGGCGAGGTGGTTCGCCTGCGCCATGTTGCCGAACGGCCGGCGCTCGACGGTCACGTTATAGGCGACCACGAGCGGCGCCACGCGCGTCTCGAGATGGAACAGCTGGATCACCTGGCTGAACACCGCAAACAGGCCGCCCGCGATCAACGCCCCGGCCGCCCAGCGCAACGCGGTTTCATCGAGCTTCGCGCGCGCGAAGCCGTAGCCCGCATGCACGGCCATGAACGCGGCGAGCAGGAAGCCGGCGCCGAGCCAGTTCATCGACGGCTGTGCGACCGGCAGCACGAACGTCTGCACGACCAGCACGAGACCGAACAGCAGCGGCACCAGCGCGACCGCCGGCGACGCGAACGTCACGCGCGGCCTTGCGCTCGCGACGAGCAGCACGACCGCGGCGCCCATCAGCAGATACAGCGCGAACGCGGTGAATTCGGCGTAGAAGGTCGGGATCGGATACGTATGGTTGGAAACCGCATAAGGCAGCACCAACGCGAGAGCCAATAGGACGAGAGACAGGTAACGCGCGAAAGGGGTGGGCATCGAATCAACGGTGGGCGTCGGCAACCGGCGCACTATACAAAAAATTCCTTGCGCTGTGCGCCGGCCCGGCCGAAATAGCCCAAAAATCAGCGTTTTACGTGGCGTCCCTGTTGCGGCGCGGAGTCAGCCGACCGCTCAGGAGCGGCATTCCGGCGGCGCCAGATTCGCCGCGAGCGTCGGCGCGTCGACCGGCGCGGGTCCCGCGCCCGGTGCCGGCAACGACGACGCCGCCTTGCCGCCCGCAAAACACTCCCATGTGAGCGCACCGCTCTGCACCGCATCCTTGTTCAAGGCGACGCGCGCGGTCGGTGCGTCCGCGTTGTCCGGCACCGACGGCACAAGCGTCAGCGTGTTCGAACCGGCCGGCGCGACGCGCGTCGTGAACGCGATCGTGATCTGGCCGGTGTCGTCGTCGATCTGAATGGACTCGACATTGCGCGTGGCGGGCGGCGACGCATAACCGCCGCTGAACGCATTGCCGCTCGCGGCGTTTTCGGCCACCGCGAGCCGCGCCGAGGACGCGAGCGACAAGCCCTCGCCGACCCGGCTGCGCGCCAGATAGTCCTGATACGCGGGAATCGCATAGGCCGCGATCACGCCGACGATCGCGAGCACGATCATCAGCTCGATCAGCGTGAAGCCGACGCCGCAGCGATCGCGGATGCGCGCGAGCCGCGCGGGCCAGTTCGGGCGCCAGCGCACGCAGCGGGAGAGGCACGAGGAACGCGCGGCTTGGGCTTGGGAATAAGGGGGATACGGCAAGGTAAAGATCATCGGCGGACCTCCTGATACGAAAAACGCCTGCCCGCGAATCGGGAACAGGCGTTTCAATCGTAGCGAGTGAGGCGCGCGGTTCACAGTCAGCCAGATGGCTAATGTTGCGCCGACGTGCCGACGTGTTAGCCGCCCGGCACACTCGAACCCGCCCGGCGCATCTCCTCGCCCGGCGCCCCCGTCAAAGCGCGGCGCGCCTCGCGTTGCGGCGCTTCAGCAGAGACCCGACGATCACGACGAACAGCGCCCCCGCGACGCTCGTCCCGTATTCGGCGACGGGCGTGTCGAGGATCGGCCAGCGGTCGCCGGCCGGGTCGTTGACCATCAGGCCGCCCGCGATCCAGCCGAGCAATGCCGCGCCGAACAGCACGATGAACGGAAAGCGGTCGAGCAGCTTGAGAATCAGCTGACTGCCCCACACGATCAGCGGAATGCTCACCACGAGGCCGAAAATCACGAGCGCAAGACGATGCTCGTGCGCGGCCGACTCGGCCGCACCCGCGATGGCGATCACGTTGTCGAGGCTCATCACCGCGTCCGCGACGACGATGGTTTTGATCGCCGAGATTAGCTTGTCGGCAGGCTTGACGTTCTCATGCACATCGTGCGCGGGCACGAGCAGACGCACGCCGATCCACAGCAGCAGCAGGCCGCCCGCGAACTTCAGCAGCGGCACGTCGAGCAGCACGACCGCGAACGCGATCAGCACGACGCGCAGCACGATCGCGCCGGCGGTCCCCCACAGCACGCCGCGCACGCGCTGCGACGGCGGCAGATTGCGGCAGGCCAGCGCGATCACGACCGCGTTGTCGCCGCCGAGCAGAATGTCGATGACGATGATCTGGAAAACCGCGCCCCAGTTGAGCGTCGAGAAGAATTCGAGCATGAGAGACCGGATAGGAAAAAACCGCCTAGCGGACGGAAACTCGGCATGCGCGCGGACAAAAAAAAGCAGGGGAGTCTGCACTCCCCCGCTTTTCGGGACCGCCCGCTCACGAAAGGACCTCGTAAGCGTATCAAAGGCGTGCCGCGACGGCACGTACATTTCTTCGATTTACAGCATCGCCTTCAGAAGACGCGCCATTTCCGACGGGTTCTTCGTGACCTTGATACCGCAAGCGTCCATGATTTCCAGCTTCGCTTCGGCGGTGTCCGCACCGCCCGAGATCAGCGCGCCGGCGTGGCCCATGCGCTTGCCCGGAGGCGCCGTGACGCCGGCGATGAAGCCGACCACCGGCTTCTTCATGTTGTCCTTGATCCACTCGGCAGCGTTCGCTTCGTCCGGACCGCCGATTTCGCCGATCATGATGACGGCGTCCGTATCCGGATCGTCGTTGAACATCTTCATGACGTCGATGTGCTTCAGACCGTTGATCGGGTCGCCGCCGATACCGACTGCCGACGACTGGCCGAGGCCGATCGCGGTCAGCTGGCCGACTGCTTCGTACGTCAGCGTGCCCGAACGCGACACGACGCCGATGCGGCCCTTGCGGTGGATGTGACCCGGCATGATGCCGATCTTCAGTTCGTCCGGCGTGATCGTGCCCGGACAGTTCGGTCCGAGCAGCAGCGTCTTGCGGTTTTCCGCGCGCATGCGGGCCTTGAGCTCGATCATGTCACGGACAGGAATGCCTTCCGTAATGCAGATTGCGAGGTCGAGGTCGGCTTCGACCGCTTCCCAGATCGCCGCGGCAGCACCTGCCGGCGGCACGTAGATCACCGACACGGTCGCGCCCGTTTCGGCCTTGGCTTCGGCGACGCTCGCGTAGATGGGAATGCCTTCGAAGTCTTCGCCGGCGCGCTTCGGGTTCACGCCCGCGACATACGCTTCGCGGCCGTTTGCATACTCACGGCAAGCACGCGTGTGGAACTGACCGGTCTTGCCGGTGATGCCCTGCGTGATGACCTTGGTGTCTTTGTTGATCAGAATCGACATGTATTAACCTCTGTTCGTTTGGCGTCGCGCCGTGGCGCCGCAAGGCGTCGTGAAGCCCGCCCGCGTCGCTCGCGCGCCGCCATTCGTAGTCTGGTATGCGCTGTGGCCGGCTTACGCCTTGCCCGCAGCAGCCGCGACGACCTTCTGAGCCGCCTCTTCCATGCTGTCGGCCGAGATGATCGGCAGACCGGATTCGGCGAGCATCTTCTTGCCCAGGTCTTCGTTCGTACCCTTCATGCGGACCACGAGCGGCACCTTCAGCGACACGGCCTTCGACGCCGCGATCACGCCTTCCGCGATCACGTCGCAGCGCATGATGCCGCCGAAGATGTTGACCAGAATCGCGGTCAGGTTCGGGTTCTTCAGCATGATCTTGAACGCTTCGGTGACCTTCTCGGTCGTCGCGCCACCGCCGACGTCGAGGAAGTTCGCCGGTTCGCCGCCGAACAGCTTGATGGTGTCCATCGTTGCCATGGCGAGGCCAGCGCCGTTCACGAGGCAGCCGATGTTGCCGTCGAGCGAGATGTATGCGAGGTCGAACTTCGACGCTTCGATTTCAGCCGGATCTTCTTCGTCCAGATCGCGGTAAGCGACGATTTCCGGGTGACGGAACAGCGCGTTCGAGTCGAAGTTGAACTTCGCGTCGAGTGCGATGACCTTGCCGTCGCCGGTCAGGATCAGCGGGTTGATTTCGGCGAGCGATGCATCGGTTTCCCAGAATGCCTTGTACAGGCCTTGCAGGATCGCGCGAGCTTGCGGGATCGAAGCGTCGGGCACGCCGATCTTCTTCGCGAGGTCGTCGGCTTCCGCATCCTTCAGGCCGGTCGACGGATCGACGGCAACCTTGTGGATCAGCTCGGGCGTCTTTTCCGCGACTTCTTCGACGTCCATGCCGCCTTCGCTCGATGCCATCACGACGATCTTCTGCGAAACGCGATCGATCACGAGACCGACATACAGTTCCTTCTTGATGTCAGCGCCTTCTTCGATCAGCAGGCGGTTCACCTTCTGGCCTTCCGGGCCGGTCTGGTGCGTGACGAGCTGCATGCCGAGGATCTGTTCCGAATACTCGCGAACCTGTTCCAGCGACTTGGCGACCTTCACGCCGCCGCCCTTGCCACGGCCACCCGCGTGGATCTGAGCCTTGACGACCCACACCGGGCCGCCCAGCTCCTGCGCGGCCTTGACCGCATCATCCACCGAGAAGACCGGCTTGCCGCGCGGTACCGCGACGCCGAATTTCCGCAGGATTTCCTTACCCTGGTACTCGTGAATCTTCATGCGTGATTCCCTTCAGTCTGAGAGTTGGATTGAACTTCGTTTCCGCTGCCGCCGTTCATGCCGGACGCGCTGCCGCGTTGTGCCTCGCGGCCCGCCGCATCGCCTGACGAGGCCGCGCGCTGCTCCGGGCGCGGCGCGTGGCCATACCAGCGCGGATAAAACCGTTGCACCGCTTCGCCGTCGAAACGCAGCGCGTGGCAGCGTCCCAGCTGGAATGGCGGTTTGTCGTTGGAATGCTCGCCCGTGCTATCAGGCGATTCGTCTCCTGAACCCGTGTTCGCGCCCGATGCGCTGTCAGCGGTGTTCCACACGTCGCCAGCGAACGCCTGAATCGCGGCGGTCGGCAGGACCGCGCACAACTCGGTGAGATGCGTGCAGCCAGCCGTGCCGGCCAGCAAACGGGCAGCATCGCGACGGAAGTTGTGGAGCAGATTGAGCCCGATGAGGGCGCGATAGGCGGAATTGCTGGCCTGGCACGAGCCCGGATAGGGCACCCAGTCGGACGACGCTTCGGCGTCGACGACGTTGAGCTTGCGATCGATCGTGATGCGAAGCCAGAGCTCATGGATCGGCTGACCATTGGGCCGGACACCCGACGCAAGCTGCACATCGCGCGGCTTTTTGTCGGTCAGGCACGCTTCCACGTCCCACAGGCCATCTGCTCGCTCGTAAGCTTCCGCTCTGATTGCGCGACGATGACGCAACTGACGGGACACTGGCGGGGAGAGCGACATGCGGGAAGGAAAGGCCGGATGAAAACCTACGGATTTTAGCATAACGGGTATTTGGGACAGTCCCGATTGCGTCCCCGCCCGCTGGGCTGTAGCGCGGAAAACGCTGCCCCGCCTGTCTTTTTGGCGTGCCGCCCGCGTGGCGCTTCCTGGTTTTCCGCTCGCTGTGCGGCTAGTCGCCGTCCCACATCTCGTCGATACCTTTGAGGATCTTGCCGATCGTCGCGCCGGAAAAGCCGCGCGAGGCGAGAAAACGCGCCTGCTTCGCGCGCTCGGCCGGCGTGCCCGGCAGTTCGCCGAATTTCTTGCTCCAGACGGCCCGTGCGCGTGCGAGTTCGGTGTCGCGCAGTTGCGCGGTCGCCTCTTCGACAAGCGCGGGATTGAGCGCATGCTGCTTCAGTTCGCCGAGGATGCGGCTCGTGCCCAGTCGGGACGAGCGCCGGTGAATCAGGCTTTCCGCGAAACGCGAGTCGGATAGCCAGTTCTCGGCTTCGAGCGAGTCGAGTACCGTGTCGAGCGAATCGGTTTCCTCGACGTAGGGTTTCAGCTTGCGCGCAAGTTCGGCGCGGCTATATTCGCGGCGCGACAGATAGCCGAGCGCACGCGCTTTCAGCGAACGGGCCGGGCGTTGGGATTTTCTGCTGCCGTCTTCGTCGGACTGCCCCGGCTTTGCTTCACCGGGTTGGCGGCGTGAGCGGGTGTAGGTGTCTTCGGAGAGGGGTTGGGAATCCGGCCCGGAGAAATCGGGGCTGGACGCCGCAGAGGAAACTCGAGACCGAGTACGCTGCGGGCCGCGACCCGCAGCGTACTCGTGGGCGTCGAAGGATTCGAAGGGATCGCCCTGCTCGGGCGATCCCTCCGCTGCATCGCGCGGGCCGTCCGGGTAACGCCCGGAGTCGGAGCTGGAACCTGAACCGGACAGCGGCCGGCCTTTGCGTATCACCTGATGCTTACTCTTCTTCGTCCGCGACTTCAGCGTCCGCGCCGGTCACGGCATCCGCCATCGCGGTGACGCCCAGCGATTCGCGGATACGGTTTTCGATTTCGCGAGCGATGTCCGGATTTTCGCGCAGGAATTCACGCGCGTTGTCCTTGCCCTGGCCGATCCGTTCGCCGTTGTAGCTGTACCATGCGCCAGCCTTGTCGACGATCTTGGCCTGCACGCCGAGGTCGATGACTTCGCCCTGACGCGAGATGCCTTCGCCGTACAGAATGTCGAAAATCGCTTCACGGAACGGCGGTGACACCTTGTTCTTGACGACCTTCACGCGCGTTTCGTTGCCGATCACTTCGTCGTTCTTCTTGATCGAACCGATACGGCGAATGTCCAGACGCACCGACGCGTAGAACTTCAGCGCGTTGCCGCCCGTGGTGGTTTCCGGGTTGCCGAACATCACGCCGATCTTCATGCGGATCTGGTTGATGAAGATCACGAGGCAGTTCGTGCGCTTGATCGTACCGGTCAGCTTGCGCAGCGCCTGCGACATCAGACGCGCTTGCAGACCCGGCAGCGAGTCGCCCATTTCGCCTTCGATTTCCGCCTTCGGCACCAGTGCCGCGACCGAGTCGATCACGATCATGTCGATCGAGCCCGAGCGCACGAGCGCGTCGGCGATTTCGAGCGCCTGTTCGCCGGTGTCCGGCTGCGAGACCAGCAGGTCGGCCACGTTCACGCCGAGCTTGCCCGCGTACTGGATGTCGAGCGCGTGTTCCGCGTCGATGAACGCCGCGGTGCCGCCAAGCTTCTGCATTTCGGCGATGACCTGCAGCGTCAGCGTGGTTTTACCGGACGACTCCGGACCGTAGATTTCGACCACGCGGCCACGCGGCAAACCGCCGACGCCCAGTGCGATGTCGAGGCCGAGCGACCCGGTGGAGACCACCTGGATGTCTTCGACTGCCTCACCTGCGCCGAGCCGCATGACCGACCCTTTGCCGAACTGCTTTTCGATCTGCGCGAGCGCGGCGGCAAGTGCCTTGCTCTTTTCAGCAGTCAGTCCAGCCGAGCCTTTCTTGCTTTCTTCCATGAATCGTCCTTTGCTATGATGAACGGCGTCTGAGGCAGGTGTGCGCCCAGGTTCCGACCGGATTCGGTACAAATTCGGCACGGTCCTGAGAACGGCACACGAAACGCAGACACTGTATAAAAAAACAGTAGTTTTGGCAAGCGCGATTGTCATGCGAACGCGCATTTTTACTGTCGCACTACCTCAACTACCCACAATGATGTTCGGAGACCGCTGCGCGCCGGGGCGTCCCCCACGGTGCCGGCAAAGCCAGGCTGGCGCATCATGCGAATTCTGATAGCCGAAGACGACAGCATACTCGCGGACGGTCTGCTTCGATCACTCCGCCAATCGGCCTATGCCGTCGATCACGTCAAAAGCGGCGTGGAAGCCGATACGGCGTTGTCAATGCAGTCGTTCGACCTATTGATCCTCGATCTGGGCCTGCCGCGCATGTCCGGCCTCGAAGTGCTGCGCCGCCTGCGCGCGCGCAATTCGAACCTGCCCGTGCTGATCCTGACCGCCGCCGACAGCGTCGACGAACGCGTCAAGGGGCTCGATCTCGGCGCCGACGACTACATGGCCAAACCCTTCGCGCTCAACGAACTCGAAGCACGCGTGCGGGCGCTCACGCGGCGCGGCGCGGGCGGCGGCCCGACGGTCGTGCGGCATGGCTCGCTGTCGTTCGACCAGGTCGGCCGGAGCGCCTATGTGAACGAGCAGGTCATCGATCTGTCGGCGCGCGAACTCAGCCTGCTCGAAGTGCTGCTGCAACGAATCGGCCGGCTCGTCTCGAAGGAACAGCTCGTCGACCATCTGTGCGAATGGGGCGAGGAAGTCAGCAACAACGCGATCGAGGTCTACGTGCACCGGCTGCGCAAGAAGATCGAGCCGAGCGGCGTGCGCATCATCACTGTGCGCGGGCTCGGCTACTGCCTGGAAAAAGCGGCGCCGCCCGCGAACGCGAGTCCGGAAAGCGCGGGCGCCGGCGCAAGCCCGCCCCCCGGCACAGACGCGGCGTCCACGAGCGCCGCCCGCGCCGG